>NZ_JADZGH010000078.1:24579-33063 GCF_015865005.1 Rhodococcus sp. CX | reverse complement strand
GACATCCGAGCCCTGCTCGCGACGCCGGTCGAGGACACTCAGATCTACTCGTGCGGCCCGAAGCGCTTGCTCACCGCCCTCGAGGACGCGACGTCGCACTGGCCCGACGACTCGCTGCACATCGAACACTTCACGTCGAACCTCGCCACGCTCGACCCGGCCGACGAGCACCCGTTCGAGGTCGAACTGCGCGACTCCGGTCTGACCATCCAGGTGGCGCCCGACCAGACGGTGCTCGACGCCCTGCGCGCGTCGAACATCGACATCCAGAGCGACTGCGAAGAAGGATTGTGTGGATCGTGCGAAGCCACCGTCCTCGACGGCGAAATCGATCATCGCGACTTGGTTCTCACCAAAACCGAACGAGCTCAGAACAAGTCGATGATGACGTGCTGCTCGCGCGCGTGCGGCAAGAAGATCACCCTCGCGCTCTGACCACCCTTCCCGAATCTCCAACCTCGAAAGGATCCGTCATGGGATCACCGACTGTCACCAGGACCGACGTACCGCCGGGCTCGATCGTCACCGACCAGCCACCCAGATCCAGCTTCAAGCGCGTCCTCACCGGCAGCATGGCCGGTGCCGTGCTCGAGTGGTACGACTTCGCGATCTACGGCATCCTCGCCGCGACCGTCCTCGGTCCGCTCTTCTTTCCCGGGGACAGCGGCGTCGCCAAGCTGCTGCTGGCGCTGGCCACGCAGGGTCTCGGCTTCGTCGCCCGCCCGTTGGGCGGCATCGTCTTCGGACACCTCGGTGACAAGTTCGGCCGCAAGCCGATGCTGGTTGCCACGTTCCTCATGCTGGGCACCGCGACCGCGGCGATCGGTCTGCTTCCCACCTACGACCGAATCGGCATCTGGGCAACGGTCCTGCTGGTCGTGCTGCGCATGATCCAGGGCTTCGCGCTCGGCGGCGAGTTCGGTGCCGCAGTGCTGCTGGTCAGCGAATACGGCGAGCCGAAGAAGCGCGGCTTCTGGGCCTCATGGCCACAGGCAGGTGCTCCGATGGGCACCGTCCTCGCGACCATCGTGGTATCGACGATCGGCTTCTTCCTCTCGGACCAAGCATTCGACCAGTGGGGCTGGCGCGTCGCCTTCCTCTTCGCGATCCCGCTGCTGATCATCGGCTTCTGGGTGCGCCGCGGCGTCGAAGAGTCGCCCGTATTCAAGGCCGCACAGGAACAGGCCGCGAAGGCCCCGGCTGCGCAGGAGCGGTCCTCGATCCTCGAGGCGTTGTCGCGTCCGCGTGCCGTCCTCACCGGTCTGGGCATGCGCCTCGGCGAGAACATCGCGTTCTATGTCTACACGGTCTTCGTCATCGCGTACGCCACCACGTACTTCGACTTCCACCGCGGCGACATCATCATGGCGGTGACGTTCGCCTCGCTGTTCCAGTTCGTCGGCATGATCGGCGGCGGTGCATGGTCCGATCGGGTGGGTCGCAAGACCGCGATGCTCGTGCCGGCGATCGTCCTCGTCGTATGGGCTCCGGTGTTCTTCTGGCTGGTCCAGCTCGAGAGTTTGCCGATGCTGTGGATCGGTGTGTGCGTGGGTGCGCTCTTCCACGGCATGCTCGCCGGACCGGAGGCCGCGTGGATCACCGAACTGTTCCCGACGCGCTACCGCTACGCCGGATCGTCACTGGTCTTCCAGGGCTCGTCGATCATCGCCGGTGCCCCGGCGCCGTTCATCGCGGTCTGGCTGATCGAGAACTTCGGTGTCGGCACGGTTGTCGGCTACCTGGTGATCACGATGGCGATCACGGTGATCGCCCTCACCCTGAGCCGAGAAACGAAGGGCGTGGATCTCGACGAAGTCGCGTGACCTTTCGAAATTCCTCCGGCGAACTGCTTCCCGAAGGCCGGGCCGAGAAATTCGGTTCCGGTCTCCGGGGAGCAGTTTCACATTCGCGGTCGGGTACTAACAGGCGTGAGTCCCCCTGTCCCGCAGCGCCTTCACCCACCCTTCGCCGATGTCCCACACCGCGACGAGAGCGACCACGACGATCACCGCCGTCGAAGCGGCGCTGGCCGAGTCCGTCGCTTCGCCGAACGCGGCGACGAGATAGTCGGGGTTGAACAGTTCGTCGCTCGCGGCGAGCCAAATGACCGGCAACGTGAACAGCAGGCTGAGGACCGTGTTGATCACCGCCATGGAAATCGTCCATCCGCCGATGGCGTAGAGGACGACTTCGAAGACGGCGCTGAGCACCAGCAGGACGAGCAACGCCGGGATCCAGAACGACCAGAGATCGGGGTCGAGAATCGCGATTGCCGATCCGTCGTCGGATCGGAATCCGGAATAGGTTCGCTGGAGGATCAGGAACACGAACAGGAACACGTAGATCGCAACCGTGAACACGGTGTCGGACAACGGCACTCGTCGAGAATCGTCCACCTGCGGAAGCCGATCGACGGTCCACACGCCCGTCGGATTCGCGACCGAAGCGCCGGTGCGTTCGAGCACGGCGAAGACGACGGTCGTCCAGAAGGCGATGTGCAGCGCGACCGTCCCCGCCGTCCAGATTCCGGACCCGAGTGCCGAGATCGCCGAGGCTCCGTCGAGGACATCCAGCACCAGCACGACGACGCCGGGGATCGGCGCGATCCACAGGAGCACCGACAGCAGCCGTCGCCAGTCCAGATACAGTTCCGGCCCGATGAGGTAGAGCGGCCGCTCCGAGTATTCGGCGGCGAGACGGGCCGGGTCACCGAGTTCGGTGAGCACGCGTTCTTCGGCTTCGGCCGGGTCGGAACCGGACTCGACCCGCGCGTCGACGGCGTCGGTGATCGACGCACGCAGTTCGCGGTCGATGTCGTCGCGCTTGTCCACCGGGATACTGCGCAAGGTCGCGGCGACGTAGCGATCGGTGAGAGTCATGGTGCGCCTCCTTCGGTGGTGGGTGGGACGGTCCCGCGATCGAGCGCTTCGAGACTGCGACCGAGTGCCGTCCATTCCCGCAGCAACTCCGTCGCGAGTTCCTCGCCCGCGGCGGACGTTCGATAGAACTTGCGCGGTCGCGATTCGTCGGTGTTCCACTCGCTGACGAGCAGCCCTTGCTTCTCGAGCCGCCGGAGCAGCGGATACAGCGTGTTCGCCTCGACGGCGAAACCCGCATCGGCCAGCGCTTCGAGCAGTCCGTAGCCGTACCCGGGCGTGCGCAACATCAACAAGCTGGCGACCACGACGGATCCGCGGCGCACTTCCTGTCCGTGTACGGCGACGACCTCGGGATCGAGCATGGCCAACACGATAGTGTGTGTCACACACTATTGCAACGGACGCAGGTGGCTCGGGTCCTGCAGGTGACTCAGCGTTCGTAGCCGCGCCGCATGTCGTCGACGATGCGCGGGCGGTCCAATGTCGAGGGTTCGAGGGAGCGCCGTTCGCGGTCCAGCGGGAACACCGCCGCCGCCGCGAGGGTCGCGGGATCGAGGAAGCGCCGCGGCGCGGCCGTCGGCGACAACGCGAGTTCCGGTGCGGTGCCCACCTGCGCCAGGGTGAATCCCCAGTCCCCGAAACTCGGCACGTACACGTGATAGGGCGTGACCCCCAGGCCCGCCGCTTCGACGCTGGCCACCGTCCGCCAGAACGCATCCGGCGTCGAATACGGACTGCCCGACTGCACGACGAGCAGGCCGTTCGGATTCAGGGCCGCAGCGGCCAGTCCGTAGAACTCCGTGGAGTAGAGCCGACCCAGCGCCGGGGTGTCCGGGTCGGGCAGGTCCACGATCACCGCGTCGAACCCGCCGCCGCTGCGTTCGCGCAGCCACCGGAACGCGTCGTCGATCACGAGGGTGAGCCGATCATCCTGCAGCGCAGCCGCATTGAGATCCCGCAGGCGGGTGTTCGCCAGATCAATGACCGCGGGGTCCAGTTCGATCTGCACGATCTCGCGAACGGTGTCGTGGCGCAACACCTCTCGTGCCGCGAGACCGTCACCACCGCCGAGGATCAGCACCCGCTCGGGGTTGCGCGCCAGCGCCGGGTACACCAGCGCCTCGGTGTAGCGGTGTTCGTCGCGGCTCGAGAACTGCAGGTCCCCGTCGAGGTACAACCGCACGTCGCCGGCACGATCGGTGACGACGATCTCCTGGTATTGCGAACGCTGCGCGAACACCACCGGATCGGGGTACAACCGCTGCCGCGACGTCGTCTCGATATCGGCGGCGCGCACCAGCAGCCACCCCAGCACGGCGGCCGCGAGCAGCAACGCGGCGACCGCCAGTATCCGTGCGGCCGGCCGCAACTGCCCGCGCAACAGGAACAGTGCCGCGACCGCCGCGGCACCCAGGTTCACCATCCCGGTCAGCGCCGCACCGCGGATCAGCCCGGCCATCGGCAGCAGAATCAGCGGCCACACCAGCCCACCCAGCAACGCGCCCGCATAGTCGGCGGCGTTGAGATTCGCCAGCACCTTCCCGGTTTCGCGGGCGTCGGAGTCCCGGCCGGTCTGCAGCAACGTCATCAGCAGCGGCACCTCGGCGCCGACGAGCATGCCGATCGCCGCGGTCGCGACGACGAGCACCCACGTCGACGAGCCGACGAACGTGAACGCGACGTACAGCACCGCCGCGCTGAGCCCACCGACGAGCCCGAGCACCACCTCGACACCGACGAACGCCTGCCCCGCGTACGGCAGCAGCGGCTTGGCGAGCAGCGCTCCGGCACCGAGGGCCGCGACGAAACCGGCTACGATCAACGATGTTTCGGTGATGCCGCCGCCGGTCAGGCTCACCGACAGGGTGAGCAGCGCCAGTTCGTACACCAGACCGCACGCCGCGCACGCCGCCACCGCGGCGAGCAGCACCACCCGCGCCCGGCGACCGAGGGGCCGCGCCGCGGTGATCGGTTCCGGATCGAGAATCGTCACGACAATGCGGCGGCGTTGACCAGGCCGACGGAGACGAGCGTGACCGCGACGGCCCATGCCGCCCCACTCATGTGGGGTTCACCGACCAACGACACGAGACGCCCGGGCAGCGCCCGATTCATGATCACCAGCGCCACCGCCTGCAGCACGATTCCGACGAGTCCGTAGACGGCCGAATCCACCAGGCCCTGCGCGAATCCGTCCGAGCTGGTGAGGATCGCGGTGACCACGATGATGGCGAGCGCGAGATGGTTGGCACCGAGCAGCAACGCCGCGTTCGGGTTTCGGTCCACGTACACCTGGTGACGCAGATTACCGGGGGTCAGTGCGTCGAGCACGGCGAATCCTGCTGCCAGGACACCGATTCCGACGACGAAGTAGGCGAGTGTCGCGAGGACGCCGCCGACCAGCAGGACCGGGTCGACGGTGCCGATCTCGATGTCCGCAGCCAACCAGGTGACGGTCATGTTCTGTACTCCCGAATAGGTGTTCGCGGTCATTTTGCGTCTCCCGATCCGCCCGAGGTGTTCCCGGCTGCGGGTGATCCCGGCGTGAATCCCGGTCCGAGATAGGCGTATCCGCCACTGCTGTAGCGGCCGCCGAGGTCTTCGACGGTGATGGTGCTGCCGCCGCCGGGGGCCGCGCCGACGGTGACGATGTCGTCGTCGTACCGCAGGTACTCGCGACCACCGTCCGCGCTGCGTGCCGCCGGTTCCATCTCGTCGACGATGTTCGCCACCGTGATGCCCACAGGATCCGGGCTGTAGTAGGTGGCGACGTCTCCGTTCCTGTCGCGCAGTTCGTAGGTGTCCGCGAGCCAGTCCCGGACCGGCGCACCACAACCGGCGACTGCCAGTGCCATCGCGCCGAGCACGATCAGGGCGAACATGCGTTTCACGGCTGCCACACGCTCTCGGTCTCGACGATCACCGACTCGTCCCGGTAGGGATACAGATGCCAGGTGCGCCAATGCCAGTGGCCTCCGGTAGCGGCGGCGGTCAGGACGGTGAGTGCGTCGCGGTCGCCGGGGAACTCGGCGCACAGCCAGCCGGACCGTCCGGCGGCCCCGGTGCGCAGCATCTCGGCGCGGCGGCCGAGCGCCCGTCGGGAGACCGTCTCGATGTGGCTGGTGAACCGGTAGCCCTGCCGGTGTTCGACGTCGGGCAACGGCCGGCCACCCGCTGCGATCGCGTCGCACGACACCTGCTCGGTGAGGGTGTGGCCGCGCGCGGTCGCGGTGACGACGTGCGAGGCGCCGAGCACCCCGAGGGTCAGCTCCCCCGCTGCAGGATCGGTCAGATTCAACTCCACGAGCGGACGCGGCGCCGGGGCATCGACGACGAGACCCAGTTGCCCCGCCGAGACGTCCCGGGACTCGACGTCGAGCAGATGCACACTCATTGCGCGGGACCGGCGTGGATGACGGTGAGCTCGCTGCGTGTGACGGCGCGCCCGGTGGACACCTCCCACGACGCGGTGCGCGCCCACCGTTCGAACGAGAGCAGACCGGTGCGGTCGGCGGTCGCATAGTCGGCGTAGTCGACGGTGCCCGTCGGCGCGGTGCCGGTCGTGCCCTCCGCGGTGAACCGCGCGGTGCCGCGTTCGATCTGCCGGTACACGCGGTCGTCCAGGATCACATCGCCACCCGGTTCCAGACCGGTGCCCTCGCGACGCATCCACAGTGTCATCTCGAGTTCACCCTCGTCGTTCTCGACGGTCAGCCAGCGAC
This sequence comes from Rhodococcus sp. CX, assembly GCF_015865005.1. NCBI lineage: Bacteria > Bacillati > Actinomycetota > Actinomycetes > Mycobacteriales > Nocardiaceae > Rhodococcus > Rhodococcus sp. CX. The sequence continues at coordinate 26,462 of NZ_JADZGH010000078.1, read as the reverse complement.
GGCCGGTCGAGCCGTCGAGCAGGTGTTCGTGCCAGCGGTATCCCTCCTCGTCGAGGGTGATCGTGCCGCGCACGACGTGGTCGATGCCCGCGTAGGTGATGATGTCGCCCACCCCGATGGTGTAGGGGTCCCACACCTCCGGGTAGTCGGCGAGCGGATCGACCCGTGTGGCCGGCGCCTTCTTGCGCGTCCGGACCACGACGACGAGCGTCGCCACCACGACGACCGCGATCAGAACAGCGATCAATATCTCGGTCACAGCTGAAAATCCCCCTCGGATGTATGTCCGGGCCGACCCTACCGGGGTGGAGTGAGGCATCTCGCGTCATGGGTTACGCCGTGGTTCTCGACACCAGGGGTTCGCCGGAGGTCGGTTTCGAGGGGGTGGGTGTGCACAATCTATGGGCCGGACCATCGGCCCGGTACACGTGGACGAAGGACCTCGCCACACGCTGTTCGCCGCCATCCCCCGGAAGGCCGGAATGAGTTCCACCGAGAACATCGTCGATCCGCATCACGACACCCTGCGCGGTCCGCGCTTCTGGGTCGGACCGATTGTCGTGGTGGCCGCCTTGATGGCGGCGCTCGCCTATCTGTACCTCGGCAGCATGATCAGCCCCGCCGATCACCTGCGGAAATTCCCGATGGCGATCGTCAATCAGGACGTCGGCGACGTGATGCCAGGATCGGACGCCCGCCGGAACCTCGGTGACGAGATCACCGCCGGGATCCTCGACGGCATCGACCCCGAGCGCATCGACATGCAGCCGATGGGTATCTCGGCGATGAACTCCGGGCTCGACAACGGCACGCTGTACGGCGCGATCGTCATCCCCAGCGACTTCACCAAGCGCACCTCGATCCTCGCGCAGGCCAGCGTCGTGCCCGGCGACATCGAGAAACCGATCATCACGGTCTACACCAACCCGCGTACCGGCACGTTCGGCACGAACATCACGCAGACCATCGCCAACCAGGCCATGGCCACGGTGAACGCCACGATCGGCGAACAGCTCACCCGCACGGTCGAGGACACCCTCGCGACCTCGGCACCGGACCTGCAACTGTCCGGCGGCAGCCGGATCACGCTGGCCGACCCCATCAATGTGCTCACCGTCCCGCACAAGCCGCTGCCCGACAACACCGGCGCCGGCCTGTCCGCGTTCTACTACACGCTGCTGCTGATCCTCGCCGGTTTCACCGGCGGCATGATCGTCAACACGATGGTCGACCAGGCGCTCGGCTTCCAGCCCGCCGAGTACGGCCCGCGGTTCATCGCCCGCGAGACGACCCACCTGTCCCGGATGCGGGTGCTGCTCATCAAGTGGGGAATCATGTTCGTCGTCGCGATGATCGTCTCGGCCCTGTATCTGTGGATCGGCACCGCGCTCGGTATGCCGTTCCCGCGCGCACTGCTGATGTGGGAGTACGGCACCCTCGCGATCACCGCCGTCGGGGTGACCGCACTGGCCGTGGTGTCGATCTTCGGTCAGGCCGGTCTGCTCGTGAACCTGCTGCTGTTCATCGTGCTCGGCCTGCCGTCGTCCGGCGGCACGGTGCCCCTCGAGGCGATGCCGCCGCTGTTCGATTGGCTCTCGACGTTCGAGCCGATGCACCAGATGTACATCGCGACCCGCGCGATCCTGTACTTCGACGGCCGCGGTGCCGCCGGGCTGGCGCACGGCGTGTGGATGACGCTGCTGGGCCTGGCGATCGGACTGGTGCTCGGCGCGGTGATCACGATGATCTACGACAAGCGCGGGTTCCACCGTCGCCACGATGTCCCGGAGGTGTCGGCCCCTATCGGCGGGTGACCGCTCCCCGCACGGTGCAGGAGCGGGTCATCGCTCCCGGCGGAACCGCTCCTGCATCTGCGGGTCGCT
>NZ_JADZGH010000078.1:7441-24569 GCF_015865005.1 Rhodococcus sp. CX | reverse complement strand
TTCTCGATCGGCCCCGGCGACACCCGAGCGGTCCGGACCGGATCGCCGGGCCGCGTCGCGTTCCAAGGTGTCACGTTCCATGGCGTCGTGTTCCATCGCGTCGAGTTCGGCGTCCACGGCCGCCGCGTTGGCCCGTTCGTCGAGCGTGAACGCCCGCATCAGCACCAGCAGGAACGGGATGCCGATGACGTCGCCGAGGATCGACAGCATGCCCGCACCGATGATCTGGTCGGTGCGCAGATCCGGCCCCCAGGTCCGGGCGATCTGCTCGTAGTGCTCGACGGCGACGAGCGGTCCGAACCAGAGGACCAGGCCGAGGAGACCGTCACCGATCACTTCGACCACTGCGATCGTCATGGAGATCATCTGGGAGAAACGACGCGGCACCGGGTCCACCTGGATCCGGGAGTAGAAGTACCCGAAGCCGACCAGGACCAGCACTAGCCGGGTGATCTGGTCGACCCAGGAATGGGTGAGGACCGCGGGATACCAGCCGGTGAGGTACAGCAGCCACGGGGTGGCGAGCATGGCGACCGAGGTCGTCGCGGGATGCGCGAGGATTCGCGCGCCGCGGCCGGACACGGCAGCGTCCACTCGCTGCCGACCGGTGGGTCCGAGTGCGCCGCGCAGCACCGTCACGGGTTTGCCCAGCGCCAGGCCGAACGGCACGACCAGCAGCAGGAGCACGACCTGCAGGGCGCGAACCCAGAACAGGGTGTCGGCGTACACACCGATGAAGCTCGTCGCGGCGACCGCCCACGTCGCGCAGCCGAGGAGCAGGAAGCAACAGGCCCGTCCCCGTCCCCGCCCCACGCCCGTGCCTGCACGCGTCTGCCGGAAATGCGCGCGCCCGTATCCCCATGACAGAGCGGCGGTGACAGCCAGTGTGGGGATGTCCCACTGCCATGAACCGATAGCGGTGGACAGCGTCAGCGGAGTCTCGACGATCGACACCGCCACATTGTGCGCCCACGTGACAGCGCCCGACCGCTCCGGGCTACGGACATTTACCGCCCTTGACCTTGCCTTTTGAACACGAATGGCCGCCGACGCCACCCTCTCACCCGTTCACGGAAGCAATGGTCGAGCGGTCCCGGCTCCGGCGTGTTGTACTGGGTGCCACGCGTCTACCGACCGGACGATTCAGGGGGCCCGATGGCCGAATCGGTATCGACGGAAACACGGAGCGACGACGGATCGATTCCGCCGCCACGGCGAAAGCTGCCGATCTTCACGATCGTCGCACTCGCGATCGTGGCGTTCCTCGTCGGCGGCATCGGCGGGTCGTTCCAGGCCAAACTCACCGAGGTCCAGAAGAACGACAACGCCTCGTTCCTGTCACGCACCGCGGAATCGACGCTCGTCGCCGACGAGACGGAACGATTCGTGCCCGTCCAGTCCCTGCCGGGTTCCGTGGTGTTCCACCGCGACAGCGGCCTGACCGACGCGGACCGTGCCGCCGTCGAATCCGCGCGCACCGCGATCGCCGGAGTGGAGGGTGTCGACGTCGAGGGCATGACCCCGACCGCATTCTCCGCCGACGGCACCACCGCCGCGGTGCCCGTGCCGCTTCTCGCCAGCCGTGACGGCACCGACGTCACCGGCGATCAGCTCGTCGCCACCGAGGAGGCGGTGCTCGACGCCGCGCGCACCGCCGTCGGCGACACCGGGCTCGCGGTGTATCCGGCCGGGGTCGGCGGGTTGCTCACCGCATTCATCGGCGCATTCGAGGGCATCGACAGCTCGCTGCTGCTGACGGCGCTCGCGGTGGTCGTGCTGATCCTGCTCGTCGTCTACCGCTCCCCCGTGCTGTGGGTGTTTCCGCTGTTGTCGGCGCTGCTCGCCCTCGGCATGGCGTCGATGATCGTGTACTTCCTCGCGAAGGCCGACATACTCACCCTCAACGGGCAGAGCCAGGGCATCCTGTTCGTCCTCGTGATCGGTGCCGGCACCGACTACGCCCTGTTGCTGGTGTCGCGCTACCGCGAGGAACTGCACACCTACCCGAACCGGTTCGACGCGATGATCCGCGCGTGGCGGGAGTCGGTGGGGGCTATCACCGCTTCTGCGGCGACCGTGACCGTGGCGCTGCTGTGCCTGATGTTCTCCGAGCTCAATTCCAACAAGGGTCTCGGGCCGGTCGCGGCGATCGGCATAGCTTGCACCTACCTGGTGATGATGACGTTCTTGCCGGTGTCGCTGGCGGTCGCGGGCCGGTGGGTGTTCTGGCCGCGGCGGCCGATGCCCGATCATGCCGTCGACCTCGCCACGCACGGGATGTGGGGGCGGATCGCGTCGTGGGTGGGCCGGCACGACCGGCCGGCGTGGATCGGCACCACCCTCGCGCTGCTCGTGCTGTTCGCCGCGGGCATCGGCAGCCTGCACACCGACGGGCTCACGACCACCGAGAGTTTCACGACGAAACCGGACGCGGTGACCGGCCAGGAGCTCTATGCCCAGAAGTTCTCCCCCGGCGCCGGCGCACCCGCGGTCGTCACCGCGAACGCCGACACCGCCGATGCCGTGATCGCGGCGATCTCCGGGGTCGAGGGCATCGCGACCGGTCCGGGCGCGGTGTGCCCGCAGATCGACTATGCGAAGGCGCGGGCCCTGCTCGCCGCGAACCCGGGTCTTGCGTCCGCGCCGGTTCAGGGATGTCCGCCCGCGGCGCTGACCGTCGCCCCGATCGACGGTCGCACCATGATCAACGCCGAGCTCGCCAACTCCTACGATTCACCCGCGGCGCTCGCCACGATCGAACGGCTGCGCGACGCCGTGCACGCCGTACCCGGCGCCGACGCGCGGGTCGGCGGCACCACGGCCGCGACACTGGACGTGCAGCAGTCCTCGGTGCGCGACCGGAACCTCATCATCCCGATCGTTCTGGTCGTTATCTTCGTGGTTCTGTCCGTGCTGCTCCGGTCGCTGCTCGCGCCGCTGCTGCTCATTGTGACGGTGGTGCTGTCGTTCGCGACGGCCCTCGGTGTCAGCGGCTTCTTCTTCACGCACGTCTTCGGATTCGCCGGCGCCGATCCAGCGTTCCCCCTGTTCGCCTTCGTGTTCCTCGTGGCGCTGGGCATCGACTACAACATCTTCCTGATGACGCGGGTTCGCGAGGAAACCGTCCAGCACGGCACCCGATCCGGAGTGCTGCGCGGGCTGGCCGTGACCGGCGGTGTCATCACCTCCGCGGGTGTGGTGCTGGCCGCGACATTTTCGGTGCTCGGAATCCTTCCGCTGGTGTTCCTCGCCGAGATCGGTTTCACGGTCGCGTTCGGGGTGCTGCTCGATACAATCGTGGTGCGCAGCATTCTCGTCCCGGCCCTGTCCCACGACCTCGGCCGGATCATCTGGTGGCCGTCGGCGATGGCTCGCGGACGCCCGTAGGGCTTTTCCGACGAATGCTTCGCCCAGACGACGGTGCTCACCACGGTTCCGCCCCTCGGGCGGTTCTCGTACTCTGTGAAATGGGGTTTTCCTCAACGAAGGAGGCTGCAATGAGTCAGCCGATCATGGACCCGACCTTCTATCGGACGGCAGCGGACGCGGCCGCCGCCCCGCCGGAGCGATTGGCCTACGTGGCCGCGTTCGATCGCGCGGCGGACAAGCCCGACGCGATGAGCGTGATCGACGTGGATCCCGACTCGGACACCTACGGCCGCGTGGTGGGCTGGACCGAGGTTCCCGGGCTGGGCAACGAGCTGCATCATTTCGGCTGGAACGCCTGTAGCAGCGCGTTGAAACACGAGGGCCACGATATGGAGGGGTTGGCGCGCCGATACCTGATCGTGCCGGGTCTGCGCTCGTCTTCCCTCTACGTGCTCGACACCCAGCCCGACCCGCGTCAACCCACCGTGACCAGGGTCGTGGACGCCGTCGACCTCGCCGCCAAGGCGGGCTACTCCCGACCGCACACGTTGCATTGCGGGCCGGACGGCGTGTTCATGACCTGCCTGGGCGGTGCCGACGGATCGGACGGCCCGGGCGGGATCGCCCTGCTCGATCACGGCACGTTCGACGTGCTCCGTCAATGGGAAACCGACCGGGGGCCACAATATTTCGCGTACGACGCTTGGTGGCATCTCAACCAGAACACGCTGATCAGCAGCGAATGGGGCACACCGTCGATGATCGAGGACGGGTTGGTACCCGAGCTGCTGCTGGCGAACGAGTACGGCCATGCGATTCACTTCTGGGACCTGTCCACGGGCGCGCACCAGCAGCGAGTGGACCTCGGCGCGCAGCACCAGATGCCGCTCGAGCTGCGCCCCTCGCACGACCCGGAGGCCACGTGGGGTTTCGTCGGCGTAGTCGTCTCGACCGAGGACCTGTCCGCGTCGGTATGGCGTTGGCACCGTGACGATGGCGGCTGGGCAGTGGACAAGGTGATCACCATCGCCGCCGAGCCGGCCGAGCCGGACCTGCTGCCGCCGGCGCTGAAGCCGTTCGGAGCGGTGCCTCCGCTGATCACCGACATCGACCTATCCGTCGACGACGCGTTCCTCTACGTCTCGTGCTGGGGCACCGGCGAACTCAAGCAGTTCGACGTGCGCGACCCCGCCCACCCGAGGCAGACCGGATCCGTCCGGCTCGGCGGAATCGTCGGGCGCGGCGCACATCCGGCGGTACCGAGCGAGCCGCTGTCCGGCGGTCCACAGATGGTCGAGATCAGCCGGGACGGTAAGCGGGTCTACGTCACCAACTCCCTGTACGGCGCCTGGGACGACCAGTTCTACCCGGACGGGGTCGGCGCCTGGATGGCACTGCTGCACACCGACCCTCGCGGCGGGATGGCCATCGACGAGCGCTTCTTCCCACACGGCGAGGACTTTCGGGGCCTGCGGGCGCACCAGGTTCGCCTCCAGGGTGGCGACGCTTCGTCCGATTCCTACTGCTACCGGTAGCGACCGCCGGCGGGAATGTCGGAGGGTGCGGGCACACTGGACCGATGCGAATGGTCGTGGTCCCCGACGCCGCTGCGGGCGGTGAGACGCCGGGCGCGAGCATCGTCGCCGTCGACGACGCCGGTGGTCCGCTGGGCGCGGTGACCCGGCATCGCGATCTCGCCGAGGCCGTGCGCGACATCGAGGCCGCGGATCGTCCCCGATGGGTCTGGTCGAACACCGCCGCCGTGTATCCGGCGCTGTTGCGCGCCGGCGTGCGGGTTCAGCGATGCCATGACCTCGCGACCACCCGCGCGATCCTGGGCATGCGCGCGGGTGTGCCGGTTCCCCTGGGCGACGAGCCGATCGACGACCGCCCCGGCCTGTTCGACGCGGCGCCCGCCGCCGACCCGAACGCGGTGATCGCCGAATTCACCGAGCACCGGACGGCGCTGGCCGGCAACGCCCGGCTCGAACTGCTCGTGGCGGCGGAATCGGCGGGCACCCTCGCGGCCGCCGAGATGGGATTCGACGGACTGCCGTTCTCCGCCGACGCGCACCGGCGGCTACTCGAAGACGCGCTGGGGCCACGGCCGCTCGGATACGACCTGCCCGTGCGGATCGCGGAGTTGAACGAGCGGATCGGGGACGCCTTCGGCCGTCGGCTCAATCCCGCTTCCCCCGCCGAGGTGATCGACGCGTTCCGCCGCGCCGGAATCGAGCTGACGTCGACCCGCAAGTGGGTGCTGCGGGAAATCGACCATCCCGCCGTGCCGTTGCTGCTGCAACACCGCGACCTGTCGAAGCTGTTCAGCGCCAACGGGTGGCAGTGGCTCGACACCTGGGTACGCGGGTCGCGGTTCCGGCCCGTGTACGTGCCGGGCGCGGTGGTGTCGGGCCGGTGGGCCAGCCGCGGCGGCGGCGCACTGCAGATTCCGAAATCATTGCGGTCCAGTGTGATTGCCGACCCGGGGCACACATTCGTGATCGCCGACGCCGGGCAGCTCGAACCACGGATCCTCGCGGCGACCGTGGCAAGGCGAAGGTCGCGATTCTCGCCGTCCTGTACGGCGGGACATCCGGCGACGCGCGCCCGCTGTTGCCCTTGCTGCGCAGTCGTTTTCCGATCGCCGTCGATTATGTGGAGCGGGCTGCCCGCGCCGGTGAACGTGGCGAGGTGGTGCATTCGTGGCTGGGACGGGCGTGCCCACCGCCGGAGGACGGTTTCCACGAGCACGGTGATGCACGGGCGCGTGGTCGCTTCACTCGCAATTTCGTCGTGCAGGCCACCGCCGCCGAGTGGGCACTGTGCGTGCTCGCCGAACTGCGCCGACGACTCATGACGGACCCGGATCGTACCGTCGGCGAACTGGTGTTCTTCCAGCACGACGAGCTGGTGGTACACACCCGCAACCCGGATGCTGCGGCCGCGCACCTCCAGGCGTCGGTCGCGGTCGCGACGCGATTGTTGTTCGGCGACACCGCCGTCCGATTCCCGATGAAGATGTCGGTACGGACCTCCTACGCCGAGGGCGACGAACCGACACCGGACGATGCCGAGGACGCCGAATAGACGGCTTCGGTCCACAGGTGCGTCGCGGCGTAGGCACGCCACGGGCTCCACGATTCGGCGCGGGCTTCGGCTTCACGGGCCGTCGCGACTCCGAGCGCGCGCCGCAGCACCAGGTCGCCGGACGGGTAGGCGTCGCGGTCGCCGAGGGCACGCACCGACAGGTAGTCGACGGTCCACGGCCCGATTCCCGGCAGCGCCAGCAGCTCGGTCCGGAACTCCGGCAACGACGGGTGCAGGCCGTCGGCGACAGCACGGGCCAGGACCCGCACGGTCCGTGCACGCGACCGGGTCAGCCCCACAGCGGCGCGCAGTTCGTCGGGGTCGGCGTCGGCGAGCCGGTGTGGCAGCGGGAAGCACGTGTATCCCTGCGGCGCGGGGTCGCCGTAGGCCGCGACGAGCCGCGCGGTGAACGTGCACCCGGCCGCGACGCTGACCTGCTGGCCGATCACCGTCTGCACCGCCGTCTCGAACCAGTGGGTGGAGCCGAGCACCCGCAGCCCCGGACGCGCCGCCACCAGCGGCGCAAGCAGCGGGTCGACGCTCAGCGCGGTGTCGACGGCGACCGGGTCGGCGTCGAGATCAAGCCAGCGGCGTACCGTCTGTACGAGTGCCGGGACATCACCGCGATGGGTCGCATCGATCTCCGCCCGCACGATAGCGGTGTCGCCCCGCGTGACGGTGACGACGGCCGGGCCGAGTTCGCCGCGCACGGCCCGCGTGTGGGTGCCGAGGGTCGCGTCGTGTCGTTCGAGACCGGGCACGGTGTGACCGCGCAGCGCCGCGAGCAGCGGCACCATCGCGAACGGCCCGTTCACCGGCAGGCCGACGACGGTGCTCACGCCGACGACTCCAGCTGCAACAGTGCGCGTTTGGCGTCGACACCGCCGACGTACTGCCCGATCCCGCCGTCGCTGCGCACCACCCGGTGACACGGAACGATCACCGGCAGAGGATTTTTCGCGCATGCGGTGCCCACGGCCCGGACCGCGCGGGGACTACCCGAGGCCGCGGCGACCTCCGCATAGCTCGCCGTGTGCCCGTAGCCGATGGTCGGTAGATGCACGATGACATCGCGTCGGAAACCGGTGGCGAGCCGCAGATCCAGCGGAAGGTCGAAGGTGTGGCGACGGCCGTGGAAGTACTCGTCGAGCTGTCGTGCCGCGGAGTCGAGACGCGCGGGTGCTTCGAGGATGCGCGGACTGATCCGGGCGGCGAGGTCGTCGAGGATGTCGTCATATCCATCGGCTGCGAACGCGACGCGCACGATTCCGGTGCCGGTCGCGGCGACGAGGAGCGGTCCGACGGGCGAATCGACGACACGATAGGCGAGGTCGAGCAGGCCGGCGGCCTGGGCATCGACGACGAGGCGGGTGTGCAGCCACGCGAGATCCGTCGTGGAGGCCTGGGGGCGGGGAAGGTTCATCGCCGGGTTCCTGTCTCGAGCTGGTAGTGACGGCGCAGCGCGGCCCGTCCGTCCGCTGCGGCACGGCGGGCCGCGTCGGTACTGTTCCCGAGGATCTCGGCGATCTCCGCGTACGGCAGACCCGCGACGTGGTGGTAGACGACGGCGGCGCGCTGTGTGAACGGCAGCGCCGCGACCGCCTGCCACAGTTCGTCGTCGCCGGAGCCTGGGATACCGGTGGAAGCCGGCCGCTCCGGCAGGGTCTCGGTGGGCACCGGGATGCGGGCGCGGACGCGGTGCACGTCGATCGCCTTGCGATGCGCGATGGTCACGAGCCACGCCTCGACATTGCGGCCGGGCTCGAGGTCCGGGTAGGCCCGCAATGCCGCGAGGAACGTTTCGGACCAGGCGTCGTCCGCGTCGACCGGCCCGAGCAGTGCCCGGCACACCCGCAGCACGGTCGCGCCGTGCGTCGCGACCACCCGTTCGAACGGCGGTAGCCGGTCAGGCCGGGGCATGAACGGTCCGGAACTCGCGGTCGAGGAGGAACCGTTTGCGATCGAGCCCACCCGCGTAACCGGTGAGGGTGCCGTCGCTGCCGATGACACGGTGGCACGGCACCACGATGCTCACCGGGTTCCGGCCGTTGGCCGCGGCGACCGCGCGGATCGCCGTGGGGCGACCGATCGCCGCTGCCAATTCCGCATACGTGCACGTGGAGCCGTACTCGATCGCGCGCAGCGCGGCCCAGACGCTGCGCTGGAACTCCGTTCCCACGAGCGTGAGCGGCATCGTGAACTCGGTGCGGTCCCCGGCGAAATACTCGTCGAGTTGCTCGCGGACCTGCTCGAAGCCGCGTTCGGTCCGCGAACCGAAGGTCGCCGGGTCGGGACGATGCCGATGCTCGGCGAGGTACAGGCCGCTGAGTGCTCCGTCCGTCTGCACCAATGTCAGCGGTCCGATCGGTGAGTCGATGAACGTGTGGGTTCGCGTCGCGTTCACGGGTTCGATCCTTCCATCCGTCGTATACCGGGTAGACGCATCGACGGATGCAAACGTGAGATTACCGGCTCGATTTCCCGCTCGCCCCGAGCCGTCCTTCGGCCGCAGGCCCGTTGCGCGCAGCCTGAACAGAACCGGTGACAGGCGAAAGTTCCCGTGATCGAGTATCGAGCGTGCCCGAGGTGACCACAGCTTCTTCGACCACGATCGACACGACGGTGGACGAGGACGTCCACCCACTCGACGATCCCATCCGGCAGTCGCTGCGCGGAGTTCACGCGCATTTCGCGCGGTGGTCGGGTCGGATCGGCGGTTACCAACCGGACGTCGCGGGACACATCGGGCACCCGGCGGTGATGCGGGACGAGGATTGGGCGGATCTCGCCGCGCTCGTCGGACCGAGCACCGAGGTGGCGGTTCGCGGACCGGGACACGAGCCGCCGCAGGGCTGGGAGACGCTCGGCTCGTTCGGTCTCGTCCAGATGGACGGCACGGATCTGGTCGTCGAACCGGACCCCGACCTCGCGGTCCTCGGTACCGCCGACGTCCCGGAGATCCTCGATCTCGTGGCCCGCACCCGGCCGGGACCGTACCTTCTGCGGACCGTCGAGATGGGCACCTACCTGGGCATCAGGGTGGACGGGCGCCTGGTCGCGATGGCCGGGGAGCGTCTGCATCCGCCGGGATGGACCGAGATCAGCGCCGTGTGCACGGATGCCGAGTTCCGTGGGCGCGGGTTCGGCGCGCGTCTCGTGAGGGCCGTCGGTGCCGGGATCCGCGCACGCGGCGAGATCCCGTTCCTCCACGCGTCGGCGGCGAACACGACCGCGATCCGGCTCTACGAGAACCTGGGGTTCGCCCTGCGCAAGCGATCCGTGTTGACGCGGGTGCGCACACCAGCCGAGCGGCCGATGGTCTGCCGGTAGAGGACATGCGTGGTTTCATTCTTCCGTCGGGTTCGATCTGTTCGACGGAGAAGACATGGAATCACCGGTAGCGACGTATGTGTCTGCGGTACGCAGTTTCTCGGAGTTGGTCCGCACCGTTCCGGAGAACCGCTGGAGCGGACCGGGGCTCGGCGAGTGGGACCTTCGCTCCCTGATCGGTCACGCCTCGCGCTCACTGACGACGGTCATGACGTACATCGACAACTCTGCCGACGCCGAGGACATCGCGAGCCCGGAGCAGTACTACGTACGCGTGAAGGAGCTGTCCTCGGTTCTCGGCGCGGACGAGATACTCGAACGCGGCCGGCAGGCAGGTGCCGACCTCGGTGACGACCCGGTGGCGTCCGTCGATGCTCTTGCGAAGGCGGTGCTCGAGCGGCTCGGTGCCGGTGAGGATCGGCGGATCCGGGTGATCGGAGGGTTGGGGATCCGGCTGCATTCCTATCTCCCCACGCGAACCTTCGAACTCGCCGTCCACGGCCTCGATATCGCCGCCGCCGCGGGTGTCCCCTACACGCCTCCCGACGATGTCCTGGTCGAGTCCACGCTGCTGGCGGCGAGAATCGCCGTAGCGCTCGGTGACGGGGCGACCGTACTGAGGGCGCTGACCGGTCGGATCTCCCTGCCCGGAGGCTATTCCGTCGTATAGCTGCGCAACCGGGTGCGCACGCCGGTCGGGCAACGGCCGGTCGGGCACCCAGAGCGGAATCCGACCACGGTGAGGCGAACCCTGTCGCCCGTGAAGGGAAGCTGACACGCTCCTCGTCGACGGAAACAGCACACCGACCGCTGTGGTCGATCCGAAGGGTGGACGACGATGACAATCCTCGAGGGGCAGGTGGAGGATCCTTCCACGCTCGGTGTCTTCGATTCGATCGCCGATGCCGTCGGCAACACGCCCCTCGTTCGGCTGAATGCGGTCACCGAGGGCATCGAGGCCGCCGTGTTCGCGAAACTGGAGTTCCTCAATCCCGGTGGAAGCGTGAAGGATCGGGCAGCGCTGGCGATGATCCGAGCCGCGGAGGAATCGGGTGAACTCGGACCGGGCGGCACGATAGTGGAGGGGACATCCGGCAACACCGGTGTCGGACTGAGCCTGATCGCTGCCGCGCGGGGCTACCGCTCGGTCGTCGTGGTACCGGACAAGACCAGCGCGGAGAAGATCGCCCTCCTCCGTGCGCACGGTGCAACTGTGCACGTGACACCCGGTGGCCGACCCAGTCACCATCCGGACTTCGTGCGCAATGTGGCGGCCCGGTTGGCCTCCGAAATCCCCGGAGCCTGGCTCGCCGGGCAGTACGCCAATCCCGCCAACCCGGGCGCGCATCGCGCGACGACCGGCCCGGAGATCTGGCGCCAGACCCGTGGCCGCATCACCCATTTCGTCGCCGGTATCGGAACGGGCGGAACCATCACGGGCGCAGGTGAATATCTGTCTGCGGTATCCGAGGGCGCGGTCACGGTTGTCGGCGCCGACCCCGAGACCTCCGTTTACGGCGGCGGCGACGGACGCGCCTGGTACGTCGAAGCGGTCGGTCACTTCCTGCATCCGCAGACGGTGGTAGACGAGTGGCCGGACTCGTACCGGCCGGACGTCGTCGATCGGATCGAGCGGATCCCGGACGCCGAGGCGTTGTCGGTGGTGCACCGGCTGGCCCGGGAGGAAGGCTTGCTCGTCGGGGGCTCCGCCGGCACCGCGGTCGCAGCGGCCCTCCGTGTCGCGAGGACGCTCGGACCCGACGACGTGGTGGTCGTGATCGTGCCCGATTCCGGGCGGTCGTACCTGTCCAAGTACTTCGACGACGAATGGCTCGGCCGACTCGGATTCACCCTGTTCCACGGCGTGTCGGAACCCACCGTGAAAGAAATCCTCGGACGGTTCGGCACCCCTGTTCGTACCGTGCCGTCCGACGCGACGGTTGCGCAGGCGCGGGACGTGCTTGCCGATGCCCCGGCACTGCCGGTCGTGCTGGCTCGCCCGGCCGCAGGCGGCACGGTCGTCGCGGAGGTCTTCGGTTCCGTCTCCGCGGCAACGCTGGCCGCTGCTCCTGTGGACGATCCGATCGGCGACCACCTCGAACCGCCGCTTCCCGTGGTGGGTGTCACCGAGTCCGCGATCGCCGCGTTGCACAGGATCGGTGACCACGACGGCGCGGTCGTCGTCGCCCGTGACGGACGCGCAACCCGGCTCGTGGACGCGAGCATCCTCCGCGATCCGGTGCCGGGACACTGAGAGGCCCGGCCCGCACCGGTTGCTCGGCGTCCTTCCCGACTCCTCCGCAAGGGGCGTGACAGCCGTCCGGCAGGATGAGCGCATGTTGTCGCTTTTCGCCGTTCCCCTCGGTGCCGCCCGCGGCGTTCTGGACAGGACCGTGGAGGTCGCCGAGTTCGCGGTGTCCGTCCCGGGCCGCGTCGTGAATCTGCTCGAAACGACCGAGGCCCTGGTGGCACGTATCGACAACGTGGTCACCGATGCGCGCGAGATCGTCGCGCGGATCGACGATGTGGTCACCGACGCCCGCGCGACCGTCGGTCGGGTCGACGCGGTCGTCGACCGCAGCTCCGCGGTGGTCGTGGAGGTGACCGCCGTCGCGGACAGTGCGCAGGAGGTGGTGGCCTCCGTTGCCCGTACGTCCGAAACGGCGAGCGAGCTGCTCGACACCTACGCGCCGGTGGCCCGGCAGGCGGCTCCGCTCGCCACCCAGTTCATCGAGGAGCTCAGCGCCGAGGAAGTGCACGCGGCGGTCGTGCTGCTCGATCAGCTGCCCGAGCTCGCGGATCGGATGACGGCACTGATGCCGATCCTCGGCACCCTCGAGACCGTCGCCCCGGAGATCCACGAACTGCTCGGGGTCGCGAAGGACGTGCGGCAGGCGATCGTCGGCGTGCCGGGATTCAGCTTCCTGCGCCGACGCGGCGAGGAGAAGGAGAACGGCGACGACGCCTGACCGTGTGCGCGGTCAGGCGTCGTTGAAGTTCACCGTCGGTTCGGGGATCTATGCCCGGTAGCCGTCCGTCCCGGCCCGGCTGAGCACGAGCCGCGACAGGACCGCTCGCGAGGACAGCTTGAGCAACGCGTCGACGATTTCGACGACGTCGTTCACCTCGAGCATCTCGTTCGCGGGGATCTTCTCCTTGATCCAATCCGACATGTCGGTGTCGACGTAGGCCGGGGCGATCGCCGACGCGCTGATCCCGTTGGCCGATTCCTCGGCGTTGAGAGTTTCGACGAGGGAGATGAGCGCGGCCTTCGTCGCACCGTAGACGGACAGCCCCGGTTCCGAATACACGCCGGTGATCGACGACAGCGCAATCACTTTCGCACCACGATCCGGCTGGGCAGCGGCGGCGGAACGCAGCAGCGGCAGCGATGCCTGCAGCAGCGCGAACGGTGCGGCCAGATTCACCGCGAGGGTCTTGTCGAAGCGGCGCATCGGGAACTCGGCGATGTTGCCGGCGGTGCCCACGAGGAAACCTTCGGGACCATGCGGGCTCTCGTGCTCAACGCGGGTGTGGGCACCGACGACCTGCACGGCGGCGGCCGGGTCGGTGAGATCGACGGCGACGGACCGCACCTCAGGTGCACCCGCTTCGAGCAGTTGCGCGGCGACCTTGTCGAGGCGCTCCGGGTCACGGGCGCTGATGGTCAGCCCGTAGCCCTGCTCGGCGAGGCGGATGGCGACCCCGAGTCCGATTCCGCGGGAAGCGCCGGTGATCAGCGCGCTGCGGTTCAGCTTGCTATCGGAGCTCACGACGTCTGTCCTTTCAGCGCAGCGAGGCCGGCGGCCACGAACGCGGGGACGGAGTCCCCGGCCTTGTCGAATCCGTCACCGATGGTCGCGCCGGCGCGCCAACGGTGGTCGATGCCCTGGGCGATCACTGCGAGCTTGAAGTTTGCAAGGGCGAGATAGAAATTCCAGTGCGGGATGTCGCGTCCGGTCGCGACTGCGTACTTCTGGGCGAGGTCGTCGGTGGACGGCAGCCGCGGACTGGTCCACGCGGCAGGCATGCCGAGCACCAGGTCGAGCGCGGGATTGCGGTACACGCACATCAGCGCGAGGTCGGTGAACGGGTCTCCGAGCGTCGCCAGCTCCCAGTCGACCACGGCCACAACCTTTCCCACGTCGTCGCCGGCGAGGATGGTGTTGTCGATGCGGTAGTCGCCGTGGACGATGGACGGCGCGGGCGATTCGGGGATCGAGTCGGCCAACGCCGCGTGCAGCCGGTCGATGTCGGGCAGGTCGCGGGACTTGACCCGCTCCCACTGCCCGGCCCACAGCTTCACCTGCCGGGTCACGTAGCCGTCCGGGCGACCGAACTCACCCAGCCCGGCGGCGCGGTAGTCGACATTGTGCAGTGCGACGAGTACGCGCACGAGTTCGTCGGTGCACGACTCGATTTCGGCATCGCTGAGGGCGTCGAGATCGTCCTTGCTGCGAATCACCTGGCCGTCGACACGCTCGACGACGGTGAACGGAGCACCCATCACCGCGTCGTCCTCGCACAGCGCGACCGTGCGCGCGACCGGGACGGCGGAGTTCTGCAGCGCATCCGCGACGCGGTATTCACGGGCGACGTCGTGCGCCGACGGGGTGAGCCCCGCGGTGGGGGGACGACGCAGCACCCAGTCGGACACGCCGTCCGAGATGCCGTAGGTGAGGTTCGATTTGCCGCCGGAGATCAGTTCGGCGCGCAATTCGCCGCCGACGGGAACTCCGGAGGATTCGAGGAAGCGTTGCAGGGCAGGAAGATCCAGTCCCTCGTGCTTCACGGCCGTCACGACTGCGCCGCCTTCGCGGCAGCGGCCTTGCGGGCGGCGCCGACGGTGCGCTTGGCGATGGCCCAGCGGTGCACCTCGGACGGCCCGTCGTACACGCGGAACGGGCGGACCTCGCGGGACAGGCGCGCGAGCGGCAGGTCCTCGGACACGCCCAGCCCGCCGCACATCTGCACCGAACGGTCCACGATGCGGAAGATGGCCTCGGCCGCGAAGGTCTTGGCGATGGAGGTCTCGTTCCCCGCGTGCGATCCGCCGTCGAGCGCCCAGCACGCCTGCACGAGCAGAGCGCGAGTGGCGGCGATGTCGATCTCGTTGTCGGCGATCATCTTCTGGATCATGCCGAGGTCGCCGAGACGAGAACCGAAACCCTCGCGTTCGGCGACGTAGCCGACGGCGACGTCGTGGCCGCGGCGGGCGGCGCCGAGCCAGCGCATCACGTGCGTCATGCGGGCGGGTCCGAGGCGGACCTGTGCGTAGGCGAAGCCCTGGTCGACCTCACCGAGCACCGCGGAATCCGGAACGAAGACGTCCTCGAAGAAGACCTCGCAGTGGCCGCCGATCATCGACTTGTCGAGGGTGTTGATGTGGCGGCCGACCTTCAGTCCGGGGGTGTCGGCGGGGGCGAGGAACATCGTCGCGCCGCCGCGCTGGCCGGGCTCGCCGGACGTGCGGGCCATGATGATGAAGAATCCGGCTCCGTCGGCTCCGGTGATGAAGTGCTTGTGGCCGTTGATCTTCCATCCACCAGCGACCTTCTCGGCCCGGGTGCGCAGCGCATTGGGATCGGCACCCGCGCCGGGAGCGGGTTCGGTCATGGCGAACGCGGAGCGGGTGTCACCAGCCGCGAGCGGTGCCAGGAACTGCTGCTTCTGCTCGTCGGTGGCGATGTGCGCGAGCATGTGCATGTTGCCCTCGTCGGGCGCGGCGATGTTCAGCGCGATCGGCCCGAACAGGGAGTAGCCCGCCGCCTCGAACACCGGGGCACGATCGACCATGCCGAGTCCGTGACCGCCGTACTCGACCGCCACGTGCGGGGCGAAGACACCGGCTTCCTTGGCCGCCTTCTGCAGCTCGATGCGGGCAGCCTCGCCGCCGGCCGCGGCGATGTCACCGCCGTGGGCATCCTCGACGGGCAATACCACGTCGCGGATGAAGTCCTCGGTCTTCGCGACCAGGTCGACCACCTGATCGGGATACGACAAATCGACAGCCATCGCGCACTCCTTCCGTCACCGACCGATCGATCGCTCGGTCGTATCCACGGTGACACATCGACACCGGAAGGGTCAACCCTGGGGCGAAGTCAGCGAGCGCCGACGGCGCTGCGTGCGATGGCCAGATACCGCTCGACGATCTCGTCCGGCGGCAACGGACCGTCGGCCCGATACCAACTGGCCACCGCCACGCACATCGTCGTCACGGCCCGGCTCGCGTCCTCCGGATAGGGCGTCGTGAACTCTCCCGCAGCGACGCCGTCACGCACGATCTCGTCGACCATGCGCTGCTGGGTGTCCCTCAGTGCGACGAATGCCTCCCGGCTCTCGGGTTCCATGCTGCGCATCTCGGTGGATGCGATGAATGCCTCGTTGCGCCGGAACATGTGGAATCGCAGCAGCGACTCGACGACCGCATCGAACCGCTCCGACGGTGTCGGGCCCGCCTCGGCGAGAGCCCGGCGACTGCGGTCGAGCAGGTCGTTCATCACCGTCGTGGTCAGCGACATCAGCAGCGCTTGCTTCGACGGATAGTGGTGATAGAGCCCGGGAACCGAGAGTCCTGCACGCGAGGCGATCTCACGGATCGAGGTGCCGTCGTAGCCACGTTCGGCGAACGCCTCGAGCGCAGCTACCAGCGGTTTCGGCAGCACCGCCGGTTCGTACGTCCGCCACGAGCCGGGACTGCCGGCGTCGGTTTCCTCTCGGGTGTCCATGGAGACACCGTAGGCGACGCCGGCAGCCCCGTTCGACCGTCCGCGCAGGAATCAGTAGTCGTTGTCGCCGTACAGGACGACCCCGCGCAGGTTCTTCCCGTCGTGCATGTCCGCGTAGCCCTGGTTGATGTCCTCGAGCTTGTACGTCGTGGTGACCAGGCCGTCGAGTTCGAGTTGCCCGCTGCGGTACAGGTCGAGCAGCTTCGGGATCTGCGATCGTGGTCCGACGCCACCGAAGATGGCACCCTGCAGGCGCTTCTGCAGGAGGGTGAGCTCGAACAGGCTCAACGTGACCTGGGTGTCGGTCGCCGCACCCATACCGGTCACGACGACCTGGCCGCCCTTGGCGGTCAGCCCCAGAGCCGGCGCGATCATGTCACCGTGGATCTCGCCGACGGTGATGATCGTGACCTCTGCCATTGCGCCCCAGGTGATCTCGCTGATGACCGGGGCTGCCTCCTCGATCGACGCGAACGTGTGGGTGGCGCCGAATTCGACGGCCTTGTCGCGCTTGAACTGCACCGGGTCGATCGCCACGACGTGCCGCGCGCCCGCGTGGGCCGCGCCCTGTACCGAGTTGATACCGACACCGCCGACGCCGATCACGACGA
>NZ_JADZGH010000078.1:0-7431 GCF_015865005.1 Rhodococcus sp. CX | reverse complement strand
GGCGACACCGCAGCCGAGCAGCGCCGCCTTCTCGAGCGGGATATCTTTCTCGATCTTGATGACGGAGGCTTCGTTGACGGTGACGTACGGCGCGAACGTGCCCAGCAGGCACATCTGGATGACCGGTTCGCCGCGCAGGCTCACCCGATATGAGCCGTCCGAGATGGCCTGACCGGTGAGCAGACCCGCACCCAGGTCGCAGATGTTCTGCAGGCCCTTCGCACACGACCGGCAACGGCCGCACGCGGGAATGAACGCGAGGACAACGTGGTCGCCCTCCTCGAGGTTCGTCACGCCGGGCCCGACCTTGGTGACGACGCCGGCGCCCTCGTGGCCACCGAGGATCGGGTAGAAGGGCAGCGGCGTCGCTCCGCTGCGGAGGTGTTCGTCGGAATGGCACAGACCGGACGCGGCCAGGCGGACCTGCACCTCACCGGCGACCGGGTCACCCAGGTCGATCTCGTCGATTTCCCAGGGCTGACCGATTCCCTTCAACACTGCGGCCTTGATCTTCACGAACCCCTCCATCGGTTGCTTGTGTGACACGCGTCACCGCGAGTGAAACAGGC
This sequence comes from Rhodococcus sp. CX, assembly GCF_015865005.1. Classification (NCBI taxonomy): domain Bacteria; kingdom Bacillati; phylum Actinomycetota; class Actinomycetes; order Mycobacteriales; family Nocardiaceae; genus Rhodococcus; species Rhodococcus sp. CX. Next base: position 6,862 of record NZ_JADZGH010000078.1, on the reverse strand, counting down.
GGACAGAGGTTCGGCAGCAAAATCGCCGAACCGTTTTCCTCCGTCCAACTTCCCGCTACAGTCGGTAACAGTAATTTGCGTCACGAAGGGTTCGACGATGTTCCACGTCCGGCACAGCGCCGTCGCCGCAGTTCCTCTGGATATCGCGTTCGCATACGTGGACGATCACCGCACGGTCCCCGAGTGGATGTTCGGGGTCAGCCGGTTCGAGCCGGTCGGGGCCCAGGTCAGCGGGCTCGGCGCGGTCTTCGACGCCGCGATGCAGATCGGCCCGAAGAGCCTCGACACCCGCCTCGAGGTCGTCGAATGGGAACGCGACCGCATCATCGTGCTCAACTCGGTCGCGGGTTTCCGCACGTCGTCGAGTTGGACCTTCACCGACCTCGGCGACTCCTCCCGGCTCGACGTCGACTTCGGGTACGAGCTGCCCGGCGGCCTCGCCGGGCGCGCGCTGGGGATGCTCATCGAACCGGTCGTCGGCACCGCGGTCCGCCAGACCGAGCAGGCGCTGCGCACGCGCCTCGGCCAGTTGGTCTGATCAGAAGTTGCCGCGGGCGGCTGCTTTCGCCTATCGCCGCCCCGATGAATTCCGCTCCGCCCGGCGGTCTGATCCCTGTGGAACCCCCGAAGGGAGAAGCGGATGAAACTCACGGTGACCACGTTCGTCTCGATCGACGGAGTCGCACAGGGTCCGGGCGGACCCGAGGAGGATCTCAGCGGTGGCTTCGAGCGCGGTGGTTGGGTGGTGCCGCTGTTCGACGACGACACCGGCGCCTTCATCGAGGAGGTGTTCGGCCGCGTCGATGCGTTCCTGCTCGGCAGGAAGACCTACGACATCTTCGCCGCGTCGTGGCCGAACGCCACCGACCCCGACGACATCGTCGCCAACCGGCTCAACACCCTGCCCAAGTTCGTCGCCTCCACCACGCTGACCGACCCGAAGTGGAGGCCGACCACCGTGCTCGACGGCGACATCGTGTCTGCCGTGGCCGAGCTGAAGAGCCGTCCCGGTCGCGAACTACAGGTTCACGGCAGTCTCGAGCTCGTGCGCACGCTCCACGAACACGATCTCGTGGACGAGTACAACCTGCTGACGTTCCCGGTCGTCGTCGGTCAGGGTCGCCGGCTGTTCGCCGAGCGCGGTCTCGATACCGCGATGTCGCTCGTCGAGTCGCGCAGCACGAGCACGGGCGTGATCATCGCGGTGTACCGGCGGGATGGGCGTGCCGAATTCGGAACGATGGAAGTCGAGTGAGTTCGATCCGGTCGGGAACTCGGTGAGCCCAGTGACACCCGGTGCGTGCTCACCCCTCCTCGAGCACGAATCCTGCTGGGCTACAGAACCTCTGACGTTCCCGACCGGATCAGCCGGCCGGCCGGACGCTGTCGATACGGATGTTTCGACGTCGACGCCGACCCGCCGACGGTCAGCGGTACGAGTAGTCCGAGTACGACGGGAGATCGTTCATCGCCGACATGGCAGCGGCGAAGATGACCACGTAGAACACGATCAGCGCGACGACGAAGATCGCCCACACGAGCAACGCGATCCTGCCGAGTCGCTTCGCGCTGTCCGACGACGCCTGCGCACCCGCGTAGTCGCCCATCGCCCACAGCGGGTACACCTTCGCCGCGTGCGAGAGCGCCGAGAATGCGAGCGGCCAGAAGAAGATCAGTGCCGCGACCGCCCAGCCCGTGTTCTGCGGCGGCAGCGCCGGGCGGATCTGCTCGACGGGAGCGTTGTACTGGAATCCGCCGGGCCGAATGTTCTGAACCTGTTGATGTTCCCACGACTTTGTGGGCCTTCGGCCCCGGTGTGCCTTTCTGGCGGTCAGGGCCGCCAGAAAGGCACACCGCCGTTACAGCGCCGCGCGCGCTCCGGCGATGTACGCGTCGGCGTCGAAATCCTCGATCAACGATTTCTGGACGATGAATCCCTGGGCGAGACCCAGAACGATCGGCGCGCGTTCGGCGGCCCATGTACGCGGGGCGGTTCCGATCGCGGACGGATTCTCCTCGGCCCACGCGGCGAGCAGGTCCGTCACGAAGGCGCGCAGTCGGCCGAACACCGTGCGGACGAGTTCACCGATTTCGGGGTCGATGGTGCCCTCCGCCCACAGCTGGAGGACGGCGCTGCCGAGTCCGCCTTCGTCGAGCTTGTGCAGGAGTGCGGCGATGATGTCGCCGGGCCCTTCGACCGCGAATCCGCTGTCGTCCGTGAGTGCACTGCCCCGATCGCCGAGTACGTGGTCGGCGACGGCGACGAGGAGCTCCTGCTTGCCGCCGAAGTAGCCGTAGATCGCGCCGGCCGACAAACCGGATTCGGCGATGATGTCGGCCATCGTCGTGCGCTGGTATCCCGAGCGCGCGAAGCAGCGCAGGGCGGCATCGATGATCTCCGCGCGCCGCGCGACACGATGCGCCTGACTGACTCTGGGCACGACCGGTTTTCCTTCCATCCTCTCGAGCTGTTGACAAGCACCTTATCCGAGGTCTTCCATAGAGAACGAATATTCGTTTTCAATGGGAGGGTCCCCATGAGCCACACCCCGGCAGCATCGGGCAGCACCCCCGTTGCGCGCGCGATCGCACTGGCGGTCGGTGCCGCCGCGATCGTCGGAATCGTTCTGCTGGCCTTCACGTGGCCTGCCGTCACGTCGGAACCCCGCGACCTCCCCGTCGCGGTCGCGGGACCGGAAGCCGCGGTCGCACAGGTCACCGGTGTCGTCGCGGCGCAGGCCGGCGAGGCGCTCGCACCCACGCCCGTGAGCTACCGCGCGGCTGCGGTCGAGGCCATCGAGCAGCGAGAGGTCTACGGCGCGATCGTGCTCGGTTCAGCGCCCGGCGAGGCACCCGAGGTCCTGATTGCAACGGCCGCGAATCCTCAAGTCGCCCAGATGCTTCAAGCGATAGCAGCGCAGCTGGGTCAACGGACCGGTGCGGCCGTCACCGTGACCGACGTGGTGCCTTTCGACGACGCCGATCCGCGCGGCGCGAAGATCTCGGCGGCCGCGTTCCCGCTGGTCCTCGGCGGCATGGCGGGCGCCGTGATCATCTCGGTCGCGATCGGCACGGCCCTCCCCCGCGTCGTGGCACTCGTGGCGTACGCGGTCGCCGGTGGGCTGCTGCTTGCCGGTATCCTCCACGCCTGGTTCGGGGGACTTCACGGCAGTTTCTGGGTCAACGCCACCGCGATCGGGTTGACGATCGTGGCGATCTCGGCACCGATCGTGGGATTGCGCAGCCTCCTCGGCATGCCCGGCATCGGGGTCGGCGCGGTGCTGATGATGCTGATCGCGAATCCGATCTCCGCCGCCGCGATTCCGGTCGAGTTCATCCTCGCCCCGTGGGGTGCGATCGGCCAGTGGTTCCCGCCGGGCGCGGGCGCGACCCTGCTGCGGGAACTGTCGTACTTCCCCGACGCGAACACCGCGTTCCCGTGGACGGTCCTGGCCGTGTGGGCGGCAGCCGGCGTGCTGTTGACATGCATCGCCGCCGCGCGGGAATCGAAGGTCGTCGACGAGACCGAGGAACTCGCAACCGTCGGCTGATCGGAGTTGAGTTTCACGTTGGTTGAAACCCGATGATGGCGTGGTGCAACCTTCTGATCTCATGTCGATCGGGGTCTTCGCCGGGCGTTCCGGCCTGACCCCGAGCGCGCTGCGGTTCTACGCCGACTCGGAGCTGTTGGTGCCGGCCGAGGTCGATCCCGTATCGGGTTACCGCTTCTACCGTCCCGACCAGCTGCCCCGCGCGGACATGCTCCGGCAGCTCCGCGAGATCGGCATGCCGCTGGCGGCGGTCAGAGCAGCCTTGGACGCGGGACCGGCCGAGGCGGCCCGGATGATCGACCAACACGTCGCGAAGGTGCTCGAGGATGCCGCCGCAGCCCGACGGCAAGCCGCTCGCCTCACCGCGGCGCTGACCGATGCACCCGGCATTCCGATCGCCACGTTGAAAGGACCGGTGCTGGCCGACGCGGTCGAACAGGTCTCGAGCGCGACAGCGCGGGAGCCATCGATGCCGGTGCTCGACGGCATCCACATCGAGGCCGGTCCGCACGCGATCACCCTGACCGCAACCGATCGGTACCGGCTCTCGACGCGCACCCTGGTGCCCGACGAACTGACGGCTGCCACCTGGTCCGCGACGGTCGATGCAGGAGACCTGCGTGCCGCGGCAAACGAGATGCGCCGCTGCGCAACGGTCCACGTGGAAGCGTCGGCGCACGGAATCCGGTTGAGGGTCGCGGAGCGCGACGATCTGCACTGCAGGCTCGTCACCGAGCCCTTCCCCGACTATCGGGCGATGCTCGCGAACCTACCGGAACCCACCACTCGGGTGACTGTCGCCAAGTACGCGCTCCTGCGGGCGCTCGAGGACAGCGCCGGCGAGCACATCGCGCTGAGCGTGACCGACGGCGTTCCCGAATTCCTCACCGGCGAGGAGCAGTCCCTCGGATCTCTGGACGCCGCGGCGACGGGAGCAGACGTGCGAATTACGTTCCAGCTCACGACGTTCTACCCGGCGATCAGTACCGCGATCGGCCCCGACGTGATGCTGGACCTACGGGGACAGGACCTGCCCGTCACGGTGCGGTCCGCCGACCGCGGCGACCTCACGACCCTCGCCATGCCCATCGACCCCCAGGGAGCATTTCGATGACCGTCTCCGCTGATCCCGACCCGACCATGGATGCCATCGCGCAGGTCGTCGCCGAAGGACGATCCGGCAACCCTGAGGCCGCTCGGAAACAGTTGCTGGCCTTGTGGTCCGAGATCGGCGTCCTCGGTGACCCACTGCACCGCTGCACTCTCGCGCACTACTTGGCAGACCTCTACGCAGATGCCGCCCAGGCCCTGGCCTGGGACATTCGCGCCCTCGATGCCGCCGCTGCCGTGACCGAGCAACGAGTGCAAGAACACCACGCCGATCTGCACATCGCCGGCTTCTATCCGTCACTGCACCTGAACCTGGCCGACAACTTCCGTCGACTCGGCTCCTTCGATGCCGCCACCGATCACGTCACCGCAGCCCGCAAGCACGCGCCGAACCTGCCGGACGGGCCGTACGGCGATACCATTCGGGCCGCCATCGACGAGGTCGGCGACGCCATCGTCAGGAAGGACCGTACGCAACGCGCCTCCGCGCCCGGCACTTCCGTATAACGACGCGGAGGTTCAACGACGCACCGTGCCGAGCACCCGACGCGCCATGTGCGCCATGCCTGCGGCGTTCGGGTGCAACGCGCTCGACGACGGGCCGGCCTGGCGCCCCTCGAACCACCGTTGCCCGGGAGCGGCGCACGCGTCGTGCCCTTCCGCCCCTGCGGTGACGTCGACGAACTCGGCACCGGCGGTCGCGGCCGCCGTGGCGAGGACGCCGTTCATCATCGCGAAGAAGCCTTTCGCCCATACCGCGTCGGCGTCGCTGATCGGCAGGTTGGGCCAGCATCCGCGATCACCGAAGATTCCACCGTGCCCGACCAGCACGACGCGCGCAGCCGGGGCCTTCAACCTGATCGCGGTGAGCGTCGACCACACCTTCGGACCGAGTCCGGCGAGTGCGGACAGCGCCCGGCCGGTGACCGTCGGATTGTTTCGGCATCTGGCATCACCACCCGGCGCAGTGGCGTAACACGGGGAAACCAGTGTGGGCCAACTGATGTCGTTACCCCCGATGCTCAGTGTCACGAGTGTGGTGTCCGACGGCATCTGCTCGATCTGCGGCGGCACCGGCCCCTTCGACGTGTGCTGCGGAGTGTTTGTCACGTGCTCGGTGTGCGCTCCGGTGCATGACAGGTTGAGGAACGACGCCGCGCCCACTCCCTGCGCGACGAGCGTCGGATAGCCGAGGTCGGAGCGTTCGCACGCATTGGTCTGCGTAGCCGGGTCCAGGGACGGGCCGGCGGCCCTGGAGTCTCCGAGCGCGACGTACCGCACACCACCGTTCGCAGGGACGGCAGATGCCGTGGCCGGAAGCGCGAACGAGACAGCGGCGGTGGTCGCGACGACGGCGGCGGTGACGGCGGCGCGGATTCCAACGGGCTTCATGATCAGCAGTATCTGTGACGAGCACCGTGACGACGGGGAGATTGGGCGTCGTGTTTCTGTGTCCGGGAACAACGAGCGCAGGCGTCGCACCCGTTTTCCGCAGGCGTCGCACCCGTTTTCCGAGCGAGCGGCACATTCAGTCGATCTGAGGAGACGAGCGGTACATTCGCTCGGACGCGGCTCTCGCGACAGCGACACGCCGATGAAGATAGAACACCCGTTCGAGTTGACCACCCTCACCGCGCGTGGCACCATCTCAAGATCACCTGAAAACAGGTCGACCCCGGCCGGTGCGCCAACACCGATCCGGGGTCTGGGCACACGACAGAAGGAAGCTGTCATGCACCGTAGGCTGGATTCTATCCCCGCGCCCGATCGAGGCGCGCATCGGCGAGCGACTCCGCTCGATCCCCTGTCGACGTCCTGACACTTCCGCCCTTCGACCCCGCCGGTCGAGGGGCCACAGGCGTTCCACTTACACGGTTGTGCACGAGGGCCGTTCCGGTAACCGAGGCATGACCGTGCCCGTCGCTACCCTCCCGTAGTCCGACGTCAGCGCATCGCCGCTGCGGGTCTCCGGCCACGGAGCCGAACCCGAAACCGACAGGGCACCAGTACCTTCAGCCTCCGCAGCTGGTGGCGGAGCACCCGATCGTACGGGTCGACACGAACGACCGGGTCCAGCCGAAGCCACACGTCACCACCCGACGTGGGGCCAGGAGTGCTGGCCGAGACGGTCTATCGGAGTATGGCGACCGGGCAGCGTTGGGGAAGGGGCCGAGCAGACTCAGCGACCCGTAGGGTCTCCG
>NZ_JADZGH010000077.1:0-4886 GCF_015865005.1 Rhodococcus sp. CX | reverse complement strand
TCTCGTAGCCGTCGATGCGCGGCCCGGCGTTGCCCCACGGCGTGTTGATGACCATCGCGACGTCCCCGGCGCGGATGCGGTCGACGACGGTCGGTGCGCCCTCGGGGCGATCCTCCTCGGAGACCTTGTACACGTGCTCGCACGGAACTCCGTTGCGCTGCAAGGTTTCCGCGGTACCGATGGTCGCCATGATCCGGAACCCGAGGTCGGCGAGGTGCTTGACCGGGAAGATCATCGACCGCTTGTCCTTGTTCGCGATCGAGACGAACACCGCACCCGAGGTGGGGAGCGAACCGTAGGCGGCGGTCTGCGACTTGGCGAAGGCCCGGCCGAAGTCGCTGTCGAGGCCCATGACCTCACCGGTGGACTTCATCTCGGGGCTGAGCAGGGTGTCGACCCCGGTGCCGTCGGCGCGGCGGAACCGGTTGAACGGCAGCACCGCCTCCTTGACCGCGATGGGCGCGTCGAGCGGGGCGTGGCTGCCGTCGCCCTCGGCGGGCAGCAGACCCTGGCTGCGCAGCTCGGCGATGGTCTCGCCGAGCATGATCCGCGCGCACGCCTTCGCGAGCTGCACACCGGTCGCCTTGGACACGAACGGCACGGTGCGGCTGGCCCGCGGGTTGGCTTCGAGGACGTAGAGGATGTCGTCCTTGAGCGCGTACTGGACGTTGAGCAGGCCCTTGACGCCGATGCCTTTCGCGAGCGCGGCGGTGGACCGGCGCACGTTCTCGATGTCGGAGCGGCCGAGCGTGATCGGGGGCAGCGCGCACGCCGAGTCGCCGGAGTGGATACCGGCTTCCTCGATGTGCTCCATGATGCCGCCGATGTAGACGTCGGTGCCGTCGCACAGGGCGTCGACGTCGATCTCCACGGCGTCGTCGAGGAAGCGGTCGACCAGCACCGGGCGGTCGTCGGAGATCTCGGTGGCGTTCGAGATGTAGGTCTCGAGTGCCTTCTCGTCGTAGACGATCTCCATGCCGCGGCCACCGAGCACGTAGGACGGGCGCACCAGCACCGGGTAGCCGATGCCGGACGCGATCTCCCGCGCCCCTTCGAAGGTGGTGGCGGTGCCGTACTTCGCGGCGGGCAGGTCGGCCTGCTCGAGCACCCGGCCGAACTCGCCGCGGTCCTCGGCCAGGTCGATCGCCTCGGGGCTGGTGCCGACGATCGGCACGCCCGCGGCCTTCAGGCGCCGCGCCAGGCCCAGCGGGGTCTGGCCACCGAGCTGCACGATGACACCGGCGACGGTGCCGGACTCGCACTCGGCGCGGTACACCTCGAGCACGTCCTCGAAGGTGAGCGGCTCGAAGTACAGGCGGTCGGCGGTGTCGTAGTCGGTCGAGACGGTCTCCGGGTTGCAGTTGACCATGACGGTCTCGTACCCGGCCTCCGACAGCGTCAGCGCGGCGTGCACGCACGAGTAGTCGAACTCGATGCCCTGGCCGATGCGGTTCGGGCCGGAGCCCAGGATCAGCACCTTCGGGCGTTCGGTCTGCGGCGCGACCTCGGTCTCGGCCTCCGGATCGAGCTCGTAGGTCGAGTAGTGGTACGGGGTCTTGGCCTCGAACTCGGCGGCGCAGGTGTCGACGGTCTTGTACACCGGGTGCACGCCCAGTTCGATGCGCAGGGCGCGGACGGCGTCCTCGTCGGCGAACTGCTCCGGGCGCAGCTCGGCGATCTGGCGGTCGGAGAAGCCGTGGTGCTTGGCGTAGCGCAGTTCCTGCTCGCCGAAGGTCTCGACGCCGCGGACCTCGTCGCCCAGCTCGACGATCTGCTGGATCTGATCGAGGAACCACGGGTCGATCTTGGTGGCGTCGAAGACCTGCTCGACGGTGGCGCCCAGCTCGAACGCCTTCGCCACCCCATAGATGCGTCCGTCCGTGGGGGTCGCGATCTCGGCGAGGATCGAGTCGAGGGTGCCCTCGACCTCGGGGCCGGTCCAGAAGCCGGCGCGCTTGGTCTCGAGCGAACGCAGCACCTTGCCGAACGCCTCGGTGAAGTTGCGGCCGATCGACATGGCCTCACCGACCGACTTCATGGTGGTGGTGAGGGTGCCGTCGGCGCCGGGGAACTTCTCGAACGCGAAGCGGGGGGCCTTGACCACGACGTAGTCGAGGGTCGGCTCGAAGCAGGCCGGCGTTTCCTTGGTGATGTCGTTGACGATCTCGTCGAGGGTGTAGCCGATCGCGAGCTTGGCGGCCATCTTCGCGATCGGGTAGCCGGTGGCCTTCGACGCGAGCGCCGAGGAGCGCGACACGCGCGGGTTCATCTCGATGACGACGAGGCGGCCGTCGCGCGGGTCCATCGCGAACTGGATGTTGCAGCCGCCGGTGTCCACGCCGACCTCGCGCAGGATGGCGATCGAGAGGTCGCGCATCTTCTGGTACTCGCGGTCGGTCAGGGTCATCGCCGGCGCGACCGTGATCGAGTCGCCGGTGTGCACGCCGACCGGGTCGACGTTCTCGATGGAGCAGACGATCACGACGTTGTCGCGGCCGTCACGCATGAGCTCGAGCTCGTATTCCTTCCAGCCGAGGATGGACTCCTCGATCAGGACGTTCGCGGTCGGCGACGCGGCGAGACCGCCCCCGGCGATGCGCTCGAGGTCCTCGTCGTTGTAGGCCATGCCGGAGCCGAGGCCACCCATCGTGAACGACGGGCGCACCACGACGGGGAAGCCGAGTTCGGCGACGGTCGCGCGGACCTCGTCCATGGTGAAGCAGACCCGCGAGCGGGCGGACTCGCCGCCGCACTTGGTGACGATGTCCTTGAACATCTGCCGGTCCTCGCCGCGCTGGATGGCGTCGAAGTCGGCGCCGATCAGCTCGACGTTGTACTTGTCGAGGATGCCCTGCTCGGACAGCGCGACCGCGGTGTTCAGCGCGGTCTGGCCGCCGAGGGTCGCCAGCACGGCGTCGATCGGGGTGCCGTTGGCGGCCTCGGTGGCGATGACCTTCTCGACGAACTCGGCGGTGATCGGCTCGATGTAGGTGGAGTCGGCGAACTCCGGGTCGGTCATGATCGTGGCCGGGTTGGAGTTGACGAGGCTGACCCGCAGGCCCTCCTCGCGCAGCACCCGGCACGCCTGGGTGCCGGAGTAGTCGAACTCGCAGGCCTGGCCGATGACGATCGGCCCGGAGCCGATGACCAGGATGTGGGAGAGATCTGTACGGCGTGGCATTAGGACTTGTCTCCCTCGAGCATGCTGGCGAATCGGTCGAACAGGTAGGCGGCGTCGTGCGGGCCGGCCGCCGCCTCCGGGTGGTACTGCACCGAGAAGGCGCTGCCGTCGAGCAGGCGGACCCCTTCGACGGCACCGTCGTTGGCGCAGGTGTGGCTGATCACGGCGCGGCCGAACGGGGTGTCGAACTCCTGGCCCGCCTCACCCTCGAGCGCGAAACCGTGGTTCTGCGCGGTGATGGCGATGCGGCCGGTCTCGTGTTCGACGACCGGGATGTTGATGCCGCGGTGCCCGAACTTCATCTTGTAGGTGTTCAGGCCCAGGGCGCGTCCGAGGATCTGGTTGCCGAAGCAGATGCCGAACAGCGGCAGGCCCTGTCCGAGCACCTCCTTGGTCAGGTGCACCGCCCCGTCCGCGGTCGCCGGGTCGCCGGGGCCGTTGGACAGGAACACACCGTCGGCCTTCAGGTCGAGGATGTCGTGCAGCGTCGCGGTGGACGGCAGCACGTGCACCCGCATCCCGCGTTCGGCGAACATGCGCGGGGTGTTGGTCTTGATGCCCAGGTCGATGGCCGCGACCGTGAACCGGGCCTCGCCCCCGACGGGCTCGACGACGTATCCGCTGGTGGTGGTGACCTCGCCGGCGAGGTCGGCGCCGAGCATCGACGGCTGGGACTTGACCCGCTCGAGCAGTTCCGCGTCCGAGGCGAGGGCGTCACCGGAGAAGACGCCGGCGCGCATGGAGCCGCGGGTGCGCAGGTGCCGCACGAGTGCGCGGGTGTCGATGCCGGCGATGCCGACCACACCCTGGCGGACCAGTTCGTCCTGCAGAGAGCCGGTGGCCCGCCAGCTGGAGGTGCGGCGGGAGGGGTCGCGCACGACGTAGCCGGCGACCCATATCTTCGCTTCCGCGGAGTCGCCGGTCGGGCCGACGGACTCGTTGTCTTCCTGGTTCCAGCCGGTGTTGCCGATCTGCGGTGCCGTCGACACCACGATCTGCCGGTGGTAGCTGGGGTCGGTGAGCGTCTCCTGGTAGCCGGTCATGCCGGTGCTGAACACGGCCTCGCCGAGGGTCTGGCCGACCGCTCCGAAGGTGGTGCCGCGGAAGATCCGCCCGTCCTCGAGCACCAGTACCGCGGTGCCGCCGCCGAAATTACCGCCGCTCATGCGTTCTCTCCGTTCTGCTCGACCTCACCAGAGCTGTCCGCATCAGCTGAAATCTCACGTGCTGTGATCGTCACTGTCCTGAATCTTCGTTCGTCGCGTCCACCCACGAGGGGTAAACAGTCTTGTCGTCGCCGCGGAATCCGGTGTCGATCTCGGTTCCGGAGGGCAGTTGCCATCGGATGACCAGGACGCCGTCCTTGGTCATGACCTTCCCGGCCAGGCCGCGTTCGGTGCGGATCGCGCGGATCGAGTCCTGCGGAATCCAGATCGGCGAGGCACCGTCGCGGTCGAGGAGTACTCCACTGCGGTAGCGGCTGATCTCGGCCGCGGCCCGGTATCCCAGGTCGCCGACCGCGATCCGGTCCTGCCAGCTCGGCGCCAGGGTGCTGCCCACGTACAGGCCGGTGCTGGGGGCCAGCACCTGCTCCCCCAGGTCCGCGGGCACGGCGGGAAGTTCCCCGACGGCGTCGGCCTGGCGGCGGGCGCGTCCGCGCCAACCCTTCCACATGAGCAGGACCAGCACGACCCACAGGAGCAGG
>NZ_JADZGH010000076.1:15018-25538 GCF_015865005.1 Rhodococcus sp. CX | reverse complement strand
GGTTCACGCAGCCCGCACAGCACACCGCCGATGTGCACCGGCTGCTTCGGCAGCGACCGCTCCAGCGTGGCGATCTCCTCGTCGGTGGGCCGACGATCCACCGGCAGGACCGGGACCGGGCCGGTCTCGGCGCCGGGCAGCACGACCTGCGCGATCGAGAACAGCGACAGGTCCCGCTGGCCGCGGGCGACGTTGCGCGAGAGCACCTCGAGCAGACCCGGCAGCAGCGTCGTCGCGAGCTCGGGACGATCCGATTCGAGCGGGTTGAGCACCTTGGTGGTGTGGCGGCGCGGGTCGTCGGCGTCCAGACCCCACGTGTCGAACACGTGCGCGGGCAGGAACACCGGCGCCAGGACCTCGACGTACCCGTCGGACGCCAGGGCCCGGCCCACGGAGCGGCGGCGCTTCTGCGACGGGGTGAGACCGCGGCCCGCGGGGGCGGCGGGCAGCACCGACGGGATCTGCTCGAGACCCTCGAGGCGCAGCACCTCCTCGACCAGGTCGGCGGGCTGACGCAGGTCCGGGCGCCACGACGGCGGGGTCACGACGAGCTGGCCGTGCCCGTCCACCCCGACACCGACCTCGACGGCGCAACCGATCTGGGTGAGTCGCCGCGCGGCGGTGCCGTTCGGGTAGGTGACCCCGGCGACCCGGTCCGGAAGGTCGATGTCCATGCGGATCGTGACCGGCTCGACCGGGACCGACACGTCGGTCAGGAGCGGTTCGACCCGGCCACCGGCGATCTCCACCAGCAGCGACGCCGCCCGGTCCAGGGCGGGCAGTGCCACCTCGGGGTCGACGTTGCGTTCGAAGCGCTTACCGGCCTCGCTGGACAGCTTGTGCCGACGATTGCCGCGGAACACCGCCAGCGGATCCCAGGTGGCCGCCTCGAGCAGCACGTCGGTGGTGGTGTCGCCGACCTCGGTGGTGGCGCCGCCCATGATGCCCGCCAGCGAGATGACACCGGAGTCGTCGGTGATGACGACGTCCTCGGGATCGAGGACGCGCTCGACACCGTCGAGGGTGGTGAGCTTCTCGCCCGCGCGGGCCCGGCGGATGACGAGCTCACCCTGCAGGGTCGCCGCGTCGAACGCGTGCAGCGGCTGACCGAGCTCGAGCATCACGTAGTTGGTGACGTCGACCGCGGGGCTGATCGGGCGCACCCCGGCGGTGAGCAGACGACGCTGCAGCCACCACGGCGACACCGCGTCGGGATCGATGCCGGTGACCTTCCGTGCCGCGAACCGGGTGGCGCCGGACTCGGGTTCGAGCCGGATCGGGTAGGCCTCGCCGTCGGCCGGGTTCGGGGTGACCTGCGCCGGGTCGGAGAACTCGAGGTCGAACCCGCACGCGAGTTCGCGGGTCAGGCCGCGCACCGAGAAGCAGTAGCCGCGGTCCGGGGTGATGTTCAGTTCGATGACCGTGTCGCCGAGGCCGAGCAGGTCGTTGGCGTCGGTGCCGGGCTCCGCGCTGCCCTCCTCGAGCACGAGGATGCCGGAGTGGTCCTTGCCGATCCCGAGTTCGGCGATCGAGCAGATCATGCCGTCGGACACCTGCCCGTAGGTCTTGCGGGTCGCGATGACGAAGTCGCCGGGCAGGACCGCGCCGGGCAGCGCGACCACGACGAGGTCGCCCTCGGTGAAGTTGCGGGCGCCGCACACGATGCCGCGCGGCTCGGCTTCACCGACGTCGACCCGGCAGAACCGGATGGGCTTCTTGAATTCGGTGAGCTCCGTGATCTCGACGACCCGGCCGACGACGAGGTTGTCGATGCGGTCGAGGGTGTCGACCTCCTCGACCTCGAGACCGACCCGGACGAATCCCGCGTCGAGCTCCTCCGCGGTGACGTTCCATTCCGGGGTGGAACGCTGCAGGATCTCGGTCAGCCAGGACTGCGCTACTCGCACGTGAGTTCAGCTTTCTCGTTCGTTCGATTCTCGGGGGTGGTCGGGTTTGGGGCGGGCGTCAGCCCTGCACGCCGAACGGCAGCGTGAACCGCACGTCGCCTTCGACGATGTCGCGCATGTCGGAGATGCCGTTGCGGAACTGCAGGGTGCGCTCGAGTCCCATGCCGAACGCGAATCCGCTGTAGACGTCGGGGTCGATGCCGCAGGCGCGCAGCACGTTGGGGTTGACCATGCCGCAGCCGCCCCACTCGACCCAGCCGGCGCCGCCCTTCTTGTTCGGGAACCACACGTCGACCTCGGCCGACGGCTCGGTGAACGGGAAGTAGTTCGGCCGCATGCGGGTGCGGGTGTCGGGACCGAACAGCGCGCGGGCGAACGCGTCGAGGGTGCCGCGCAGGTGCGCCATCGTCAGGCCCTTGTCGACCGCGAGGCCTTCGATCTGCGAGAACACCGGGGTGTGGGTGGCGTCGAGCTCGTCGGTGCGGAAGGTGCGCCCCGGGCACACCACGTAGATGGGGATCTCGCGGGACAGCATGGTCCGCACCTGCACCGGGGAGGTGTGGGTGCGCAGCACCTGCCGCGAATCCTCGGGGGCGATGTGGAAGGTGTCCTGCATGGTCCGCGCCGGGTGGTCCGGCAGGAAGTTCAGGGCGTCGAAGTTGAAGTGCTCGGTCTCGACCTCCGGGCCCTCGGCCACCTCCCAGCCCATCGCGACGAACACGTCGGAGACCTGCTCGGAGATGAGCGTGATCGGGTGGCGGGCGCCGACGGCGCGGCGATTCGCCGGCAGGGTCACGTCGATCGCCTCGGCGACGAGGACCGCGGCGTCACGTTCCGCCTGCAGCTGCGCCTTGCGCTCGTCGAACGCGGCCTGCACGGCGGTGCGGTGCGCGTTGACCCGCTTGCCCGCGTCGGCGCGTTCGTTGCCGGGCAGCGATCCGAGCGCCCGCTTCGCGAGCGAGATGGGCGCCTTGTCGCCGAGGTGCTCGATCTTCGCCTGGGCGAGCGCGTCGAGGTCGGTGGCGGCGGCGAACGCTTCCTGCGCGGCCTTCTCGGCGGCGGCGAGCGCTTCCTCGGCCAGCGCGCTGGGGTCCACTGCCGGCGGCGTGCCGCCCTCATTCTTGGCCACGACCGGTGCAACTCCTTCTTCCGGCGAACGTTTTCTGTCGGGTGCCGCCGGAACCGGATCCCGGCAGCACAACACACAAATCCTAGGTGATGGGTCCGTGCACGCGATGCTGCACCCGCGCGCTGGCATACAGGCAGATCGCGGCGGCGGTCGCCAGGTTCAGCGATTCGGCGCGGCCCCGGATGGGGATCCGCACCCGATGATCGGCGCGGGCGGCGATCTGCGGGTCCAATCCGTGGGCCTCGTTACCGAACAGCCAGGCGGTGGGCGCGGCGAGCAGCTCGTCGGCGTCGTCGAGATTCACTTCGCCGTCCGCGGCGGTGGCGAGCACCTGCAGACCGGCGTCGGCGAGCGCACCGAGCACGCGGTCGGTGTCGCGCTCCCGGGCGACCGGCAGGTGGAACACGCTGCCCGCGGAGGAACGCACACACTTGCCGTTGTGCGGGTCGACGCTGTCGCCGGCGAGGATCACGCCGTCGGCGCCGACGGCGTCGGCGACCCGGATGACGGTGCCCGCGTTGCCGGGCTCCCCCACCGCGACGGGCACCGCGAGGAGCCGGGCCTGCGCGGACAGCGCCCGGTCGAGGGGCACGTCGAGCAGGTCGCACACGGCGACGACGCCGGGCGGGGTGACGGTGTCCGACAGTCGCTCGGCGGCGCGGTCGGTGACGAGCGAGACACGGACGCGGCGACGGTGCGCGGCGTCGAGCAGACCCGGATAGCGGTCGGCCGCGGCGGCGGTGACGAACACCTCGTGCACGGTCGCGGTTTCGAGCGCCTCGGCGACCGAGTTCTCCCCCTCGGCGAGGAAGCGGCCGGCCTTGCGGCGTTCGGCGGTACGCAGCAGTTTCACAGCAGAAACGACCCGTGGAGTGCGCTCGGTGAGCGGATCCACGGGTCGCTTCTGTGCTGTCGTGTCGTTCAGCGCTGCGCTCAGGCGGCCGGAGCGTTCACGTCGGCCGGCAGGGCGGCCTTGGCGACGGCGACCAGGCCCGCGAACGCCTCGGCGTCGGAGACGGCGAGCTCGGCAAGGATCTTGCGGTCGACCTCGACACCGGCGGCCTTGAGGCCCTGGATGAACCGGTTGTAGGTGATGTCGTTGGCGCGGGCAGCGGCGTTGATGCGGCTGATCCACAGCTTGCGGAAGTCACCCTTGCGCGCACGACGGTCGCGGTAGGCGTAGGTCAGCGAGTGAAGCTGCTGCTCCTTGGCCTTGCGGTACAGCCGCGAGCGCTGCCCGCGGTAGCCCTTGGAAGCCTCGAGAATCGAACGGCGCTTCTTCTGGGCGTTGACTGCCCTCTTCACGCGTGCCACTGATATGTCCTGTCAGTTTCGGGGGGCAGATTCTCGCCCCCGGGATGGTCGGTCGGGAAAGCTCAGATGTCGAGCAGGCGCTTGATGCGCGGCGCGTCGACGTCGGCGACGACGGCCTTGCCGTCGAGGCGACGGGTGACCCGCGAGGACTTGTGCTCGAGCAGGTGGCGGCGGCCGGCCTTCTGGCGCAGGATCTTCCCGCTGCCGGACACCTTGAATCGCTTCGCGGTGCCGCTGTGGGTCTTCGACTTGGGCATGGAGTCCTCAGTTCTTCCGGTTGTTCGGGTACGTCTAACTCACGCAGCACCGGCTGTGCTGCCCGAGCGGTCAGCTGGTCTGCGTGTCGCCCTGCTCGGTCGTCGGCTGCTCGGCGGCAGGCGCGGGAGCGGCCGGAGCGGACTTGGCGGTGTTGGCCTGGGCTGCTTCCTGGGCCTTCACGCGGGTCTTCGCGCCCTTGTGCGGGGCCAGCACCATGGTCATGTTGCGGCCGTCCTGCTTCGGAGCGGTCTCGATGAAGCCGAGATCGGCCACGTCGGCACCCAGACGCTGCAGCAACCGGAATCCGAGTTCCGGACGCGACTGCTCGCGGCCACGGAACATGATGGTGACCTTGACCTTCGACCCGGCCTCGAGGAAGCGAACGACGTTGCGCTTCTTGGTCTCGTAGTCGTGGTCGTCGATCTTCGGCCGGAGCTTCTGCTCCTTGATCACGGTCAGCTGCTGGTTCTTGCGCGATTCGCGCGCCTTCTGCGCGGCCTCGTACTTGAACTTGCCGTAGTCCATGATCTTGCACACGGGCGGGCGGGCGTCGGGGGCCACCTCGACCAGATCGAGGTCGGCTTCGTATGCCAGGCGGAGTGCATCTTCAACACGCACGATTCCGACCTGTTCACCACCCGGTCCGACGAGTCGGACCTCGGGAACTCGGATGCGTTCGTTGATGCGGGTCTCAGCGCTGATGGGGCCTCCTAGGTAGAGCGGTGCGGTCTGTTGACCGCGCCGCAGCGGGGTCTTTTCGTCGAGGAATGTCGGGCCCACGTGCTGCGGCGCCGAAGCTCCACACGGGGTCCGATTACCGACCGGCCCGACGAACCGGCAGCCGGGGCTGCACCGTCGTCGCTCACCTGGGAAGGCGAGTCACCCACGGCACCGAGGTGCGGGGCGGACCGGACCACTGAGCTGCAACGATGTGCCGCCAGAGGTGGGAGTCGGACTCCACTTTGCTGCCCACGCGTGTTCCACGTGGGCGGTCGTGGGATCCACAGTAGCAAATCTGCACGTGAGGATCGAATCGGGCGCTTCCCCACCCGACCCGCGAGCGATCCGGAGGGACCGGGATGGAATCCTCGACGGTATGACCGACACCCCCGAGTCGCCCGCCGACGACGTTCGCCACCTCGCCGAGATTCCCGCCGTCGAGGTGATCAGCCGCGCCGCCGTGATGCTGATGAGCTCCGCCGCCGAGAAACTGGGCCTCGGTGACGAGAACCCCGACGACAGCGCCCACCTGGACCTCGACGAGGCGCGCCGGGTCATCACCGCGCTCGCCGGCCTGGTCACCGCGTCCGTCGAGTACCTCGGCCCGCACGCCGGCCCGATGCGGGAAGGCCTGCAGGCGCTGCAGAAGGCGTTCCGGGAGGCGTCGGCGCATCCCGACGAGCCCGGCAAGGGCCCCGGCGAGAAGTACACCGGCCCCGTCTACTGACCTCGAGGATCCCGACGCCGGTTGCACGAGAGCGCGCCGACTTGCTCGTGTGCAGGTCGGCGCGCCCTCCCGGTGAGTCGAGCCGCGCCGCGTCGGCGCCTGTCGGCTATCCGACCGCGGCGGCCTTCCTCGGGGCGCGCTTGCGGGCGGGCTTGCGGACCGGTTCCGACGCCGGTGCGGCGCCGAGCGCTTCGGCGAGGAACCGGCCGGTGTAGCTGCCCTCGGTTGCCGCGATCTCCTCGGGGGTGCCCTGCGCGACGACGGTGCCGCCGCCCGATCCGCCCTCCGGTCCCATGTCGATGACCCAGTCCGCGGTCTTGATGACGTCGAGGTTGTGCTCGATGACGATGACCGTGTTGCCCTTGTCGACGAGCCCGTTGATGACGCCGAGGAGTTTGCGGATGTCCTCGAAGTGCAGGCCCGTTGTCGGCTCGTCGAGCACGTAGACGGTGCGTCCGCTCGACCGCTTCTGCAGTTCGGCAGCGAGCTTGACGCGCTGCGCCTCACCACCGGAGAGGGTGGGCGCCGGCTGCCCGAGCCGCACGTAGCCGAGCCCGACGTCCACGAGAGTCTTGAGGTAGCGGTGGATGGAGGTGACCGGCTGGAAGAACTCGGCGGCCTCCTCGATCGGCATGTCGAGCACCTCGGCGATGTTCTTGCCCTTGTAGTGCACCTCGAGGGTTTCGCGGTTGTAGCGGGCGCCGTGGCACACCTCGCACGGCACGTACACGTCCGGCAGGAAGTTCATCTCGATCTTGAGGGTGCCGTCGCCGGAGCACGCCTCGCACCGGCCGCCCTTGACGTTGAACGAGAACCGCCCCTGCTGGTACCCGCGCACCTTCGCCTCGGTGGTCTGCGAGAACAGGGTGCGGATCTTGTCGAACACACCGGTGTAGGTCGCCGGGTTCGACCGCGGGGTGCGGCCGATCGGTGACTGGTCGACCTGGACGAGCTTGTCGAGCTGGTCGAGCCCGTTGACGCGGGTGTGCCGGCCCGGCACCTGGCGGGCGCCGTTGAGCTTGTTCGCCATCACTGTCGCGAGAATGTCGTTGACCAGCGTGGACTTGCCGGAGCCGGACACCCCGGTGACGCTGGTGAGCACGCCGAGCGGGAACGACACGTCGATGCCGCGCAGATTGTTCTCCCGGGCCCCGACGACCGTGACCTGACGCTTGCGGTCGATCGGCCGGCGCAGCGGCGGCACCTCGATGCTCTTGCGTCCGGACAGGTACGCGCCGGTCAGCGACTCGGTGTTGTCCAGCAGCTGCTTGTACGTTCCGGTGTGCACGACCCGACCGCCGTGCTCACCGGCGAACGGCCCGATGTCGACGACCCAGTCGGAGGCGCGGATGGTGTCCTCGTCGTGCTCGACGACGATCAGGGTGTTGCCGAGATCCCGCAGCCGCGTGAGGGTTTCGATGAGGCGACGGTTGTCGCGCTGGTGCAGGCCGATGGACGGTTCGTCCAGCACGTACAGCACACCGACCAGGCCGGAACCGATCTGCGTGGCGAGCCGGATGCGCTGCGCCTCACCGCCGGAGAGGGTCGCGGCCGCGCGCGAGAGGGTGAGGTATTCGAGACCGACGTCGAGCAGGAACCCGAGACGGGCCTGCACCTCCTTGAGCACCGACCCGGCGATGGCCTCCTCGCGGGGGCCGAGGGTCAGGCTGTTCAGGAACGCCGAGCACTCACCGATCGACAGGTCGCACACCTCGGCGATGGACTTGTGCCCGCCGTCGGCGGCGATCGTCACCGACAGGATCTCCGGCCGCAGCCGCGCGCCGTCGCACGCGGGGCACGGGATGTCCCGCATGTAGCCGTCGTAGCGTTCCTTCATCTGCTCGGACTCGGTCTGCTCGAGTCGTCGATGCAGGAACGGCATGACGCCCTCGAACTCGGCGTAGTACGAGCGAACCCGGCCGTAGCGGTTCTTGTAGCGGACGTGCACCTGCTCGGTGCTGCCCTCGAGGATCGCCTTACGGGCCTTGGCCGGCAGCTTGTTCCACGGGGTCGACAGGTCGAAGCCCATGATGTCGCCGAGACCGGACAGCAACCGGTTGAAGTACTCGGAACTCTGCCCCACCGACCACGGGGCGATCGCGCCGTCTTCGAGGGTGCACTCCGGGTCGGGCACCACGAGATCCGGGTCGACCTCCTTGCGGACACCGAGACCCGTGCACTCGGGGCAGGCTCCGTACGGCGAGTTGAACGAGAACGAGCGGGGCTCGAGATCGTCGATGGACAGCGGATGCGCATTGGGGCAGGCGAGCTTCTCGGAGAAGCGTCGCTCCCGATCCGGGGCGTTCTCGTCACGGTCGACGAAGTCGAGCACGACGATGCCCTCGGCCAGGCGCAGCGCCGTCTCGATCGAGTCGGTGAGCCGCTGCTTGGCGGTGGGCTTGACGGCGAGGCGGTCGACGACGACCTCGATGTCGTGCTTCTCCTGCTTCTTCAGCTTCGGCGGGTCGGTCAGCGGATACACGACGCCGTCGACGCGCACGCGGGCGAAGCCCTGGATGGTGAGCTGCTCGAACAGGTCGACGAACTCGCCCTTGCGGGTGCGCACGACCGGCGCGAGGACCTGAAACTTCAGTCCCGGTTCCATGTCGAGCACCTGGTCGACGATCTGCTGCGGCGTCTGCCGCGCGATCTGCTCACCGCAGACCGGGCAGTGCGGGGTACCGGCGCGGGCGTACAGCAGACGCAGATAGTCGTAGACCTCGGTGATGGTGCCGACCGTCGACCGCGGGTTGCGGTTGGTGGACTTCTGGTCGATGGACACCGCCGGGGACAGGCCTTCGATGAAGTCGACGTCGGGCTTGTCCATCTGGCCGAGGAACTGGCGTGCGTACGCGGACAGCGATTCGACGTACCGCCGCTGCCCCTCGGCGAAGATCGTGTCGAACGCGAGGCTCGACTTGCCGGAGCCGGACAGCCCGGTGAACACGATGAGGCTGTCCCGTGGGAGGTCCACGTTGATTCCGCGCAGGTTGTGCTCCCGTGCACCTCGCACGATCAGGCGATCCGCCACGCCACGTCCTTCCTTCGGACCCCGCGCCTGGTGGGCGCGCACCGTCCGGTTGCATTTCGAGGAGCCGGCGCCGAATCACGCGACACCGGACTGTGCCATGGTAGGCGCGCCCACCGACACGTTCGCGTTCGCAGCCTCCTCACCTCGGCAGATGTTCCCCGGCGGTAATCTCTGCCACATGACGAAGCAGCCCGTGACCATCGACGACCACTACACCGGGGAGGTCTCCCCCGGCGGCCCCGCGCAGCGCCGCACGATCCCCGGCGCGACCATCGTCAAGCTCTCCGTCGGCCAGATGGACAACAACACCTACCTCATCACCGATTCCGCCACCGGCAAGTCGCTGTTCATCGACGCCGCGAACGAGCCGGATCTGCTGGTGAGTTACCTCGCCGAGAACGCCCCGAAACTCGAGCTGATCGTCACCACGCACCAGCACTGGGATCACTGGCAGGGGCTCGAGAAGGTCGCCGACGCCACGGGTGTGCCGACCGCCGCGCATCCGCTCGACGCCGAGCCGCTGCCCGTCACGCCCGACCGCCTGCTCATGGAAGGCGACACCGTCGAGATCGGTGAGCTGTCGCTCGAGGTGCTGCACCTGTCGGGGCACACCCCGGGCTCGATCGCGCTGGTCCTCGAGGAGCAGGGCACGGGCCGCCACCACGTGTTCACCGGCGACTGCCTGTTCCCCGGCGGTATCGGCAAGACCGCGGACCACGAGAAGTTCACCTCGCTGCTCGACGACGTCGAGACGAAGCTGTTCGGCCGCTTCGGCGACGACACCGTCATCTACCCGGGGCACGGCAAGGACTCCACGCTCGGCGCCGAGCGTCCGCATCTCGGCGAGTGGCGGGAACGCGGCTGGTAACTGCGGCCCGACATCCGTTCCGGCGCGACCCGCAAAACGGTCCGAGATCGGTGCGGAAATCGCCGGAATCGGCTTGGGGTCGCTCGTTGCGAGTACCCTCGGACCGCATGAGGCGGTCGCTCCGTCCAGTAGGGGCCCGGTGACGCCGTGGTGGATCTCGTTCTCGGCCCGTTACTTCGGCACGTCGGGGCTACGGACGCCACGGTGTGGGTGGAGACGTCTGCCCCGTGCACCGTGCAGGTCCTCGGCAACTCGGAGAAGACGTGGACGGTGGCAGGCCACCACTATGCCCTCGTCTCGGTCGAAGGCTTGGAGCCGGGATCCACCACGCCCTACGAGGTGCGTCTGGACGGGCGCGAGGTGTGGCCACATACCGGCGACGACCCGTCCCTGATTCGGACCCTCGGTGCCGGCGACCGGTTCGTCCTGGCGTTCGGCTCGTGTCGCGTGGCGACGGCCCCGGACGACGAGGATTCGTCCGCACTGGGGACCGATGCTCTCGTGGCCTACGCGCAGCGTATGCGCGCCCGCTCCCCCGAAGAGTGGCCCGACGCCCTGTTGTTGCT
>NZ_JADZGH010000076.1:11031-15008 GCF_015865005.1 Rhodococcus sp. CX | reverse complement strand
CGTGCCGACCTCGATGATCTTCGACGACCACGACGTGCACGACGACTGGAACACCTCGCACCTGTGGCGGACCGAAGTGGAGGCCTCGTCGTGGTGGGAGGAACGGATCGTCGGCGCCCTCATGTCGTACTGGATCTATCAGCACCTCGGGAATCTTTCACCGAAGGAACTGTCCGAGGACGCGCTCTACGACCGTGTCCGCAACTGCGGGGGTGATGCCGAACCGATTCTCCGCGCCTTCGCGTCCGATGCGGACGAGGAAGCGGACGGCGCTTCCGGCGCGCGGTGGTCCTACCGGCGGGATTTCGGTTCGGTGCGGGTGCTGATGATCGATTCGCGGTGTGGCCGGGTCCTCACCGCCGACCGCCGGGAGATGGTGTCGGATCCGGAGTTCGACTGGATCGAAAGCCAGACCGAGGGCGACTACGATCACCTGCTCATCGGGACGTCGTTGCCCTGGTTGCTTCCGCGTGCCATGCACGACGTCGAATCGTGGGACGAGTTGCTCGCATCCGGCGCGCGCGGCGAACGGCTCGGGCGGTGGGCCGAAAAGCTCCGCCGCGGTGCGGATCTCGAGCATTGGTCGGCATTCCGCGACTCGTTCGACCGTGTCGCCCGGCTGCTGGCGGAAGTCGGCAGTGGACGCCGCTCGGGACCGTCCGATGTCACCCCGGCGACGGTGTGCGTGCTGTCGGGCGACGTGCACCACGCATACGCCGCTCGTGCCCACTTCCGCGTCCCCATGAGCGCAGCGATCTACCAGTTGACGTGCTCGCCGCTGCACAACCATGTTCCGGCAGCGGTTCGAGTGGCGTTCCGAGTTGCCTGGAGCCGCACAGCAGAACGCTGCGTACGTGCGGTTCTCGGGCTGGTGACGCCCGTACCGACCACCTCCATCACCTGGAGCAAGGCAGCCGGTCCGACATTCGGAAACCAGGTCGCCACGCTCCGAGTCGAAGGTCGCGCTGCGCATCTGACCATCGAGCGGACAGCGACAGCTCGCGGCGCACACCATTTCGAGACGGTCGCCGAGCTCGGCTTGTCTTCCGACGGACCCCGCGCCGGGCAGCCACCCTCCGACGCGCACCGCCGACGGCGACGAAACCCGGCGACGCGGTGGCGTGCAGCGAGGACAGTCCGGGAAATCTGACTGCTCCGGGCTTATCGATGCTGCTCTCCCGTGGTGCCGTCCTGCGACTGCCCTTCGCCCGTCGTCGGGCCGTCCTCCGACTCGACGAGGTGGGCAAACGCGGTACCCGAGACCATCCCGCGGGTTCCCGGCACCGTTACCGTAGGTCTGGCACCGGGCTCGTACATCTGCTGAATCTCGTGTGCCCGTTCCTGCGCACTACGTTTCGTGTCGTCGTCGAGGTCGTCGTATTCGTCGGGTTTCCGATCTTCGTCCACAGCATTCGCTCCAATCGTCACTTGCCCGCGGAACAGGGTCTAAGGTCCAGACTCCTCTCTCGGCGGTACCGGGACACCGTTTCGGCCCGACCGATCTCGGTCCGGCCTGCCGGTGGTCCGGTCCGCGGCCCAGCAGTTTCGTGTACCAGCCTTCGCCGAATGCGAGGTCGTCCGTCAGCAATGCCGTGTAGAGCTTGTGGAGGTTCATTTGTTCGTCGAATCGCTGGACGCAACTGCGACAAGCTCGGCCAGGTGCTGCAGCGAATTGGTGAGATGGTCCGGACCGAACGGCGGGAACCCGACGTGGTCCCGGATGTGCTGCGGCACCGCCGACCAGTCGTAGACGAGCGTCACCTCGGTCTCCGACGGACCGAGCGGCACCAGCTCATAACTCCAACTCCAGCCGCCGAACTCCAGGTGCCCGTCGTCCTTCTCCTCCCCCGTCCGCCAGCCGATGGCGCGCGGCGGATCGAGCACGTGCACCTGATTGGCCACCTTGTAGTAACCGTTCACCTGGCGGGGGTGGTCCATGTCCATCCGGAAGACCTGCCCCACCTCGGTCAACGGCGCCCGGTCGGCGGCGTCCTGCACCCAGCCGGTGCCGTCGATCGCCGAATGGGTGGTCGGGTCGGCAAGCACCGCGAACACCCGCGCGGCCGGCGCGGCGACGATCAGGGTGGCAGTCACGTTCTCTCGGTGTGCGGTGTGCATGGCAGTGTCCCGTCGTTTGGTGCCCCCGCCTGCGCGGAACGCGATGGTTCTTCATGCAGACCGTGGGACGCGGCGGAAGTCAGCGCTCGCAGGGGAGGAATCTGCACCTGCGATGCAGCGAACTCGACTTCCGAGGCAGGCGCCGCGGATAGAATCGAAATCCGCGACGGCTCGGGGGGCTTCCGGTAAGGAGCTGATCCTGGATGACCGATCAAGCGAAACTCCTCGACTACCTGAAGAGGGTGACTGCCGAGCTCTACCAGGTGAAAGAGAAGCTTCGCGAGTCCGAGGCCGTGCGTCACGAACCGATCGCCGTCATCGGGATGGGTTGCCGCTTCCCCGGTGGTGTGCGGTCGCCCGAGGACCTCTGGCGCGTGGTTGAATCCGGTTCGGAGACTGTCACCGGCTTTCCCGAGGACCGGGGCTGGAATTCGGCCGAACTCTACGATCCGAAGGCCGAGCAAGCCGGCAAGACCTACACGCTGCAGGGCAGCTTCCTCGACGACCCGGCCGGGTTCGATCCCGAGGTCTTCGGCATCTCCCCGCGCGAGGCGCTGGCCATGGACCCGCAGCAGCGTCTCCTGCTCGAAACCAGCTGGGAGACCTTCGAACATGCCGGCCTGGATCCGCGGTCGGTGCACGGCTCCCGGGTCGGGGTGTTCACCGGGCTGTCCGGTATCGACTACGCGGCGCGGGCCGGGGGGCGGCCACCGGCTGACCTCGAGGGGTACTTCATCACCGGCAATGCCATGAGTGTCGCCTCCGGCCGGGTGGCGTACAGCTTCGGCCTGTCCGGACCGGCGATCACCGTCGACACCGCATGCTCGTCGTCGCTGGTATCCATCCACCTCGCCATGCAGGCACTACGCAACGGCGAGTGCGAACTGGCGCTGGCGGGTGGGGCGACCGTGATGGCGACGCCGGGGGTGTTCGTCGAGTTCAGCCGCCAGCGTGGTCTGGCCCCCGACGGTCGGTGCAAGGCGTTCTCGGCCGCCGCCGACGGCACCGCGTGGGGCGAGGGCGCAGCGATGATCGCGTTGGAACGGCTGTCCGACGCACAGCGCCACGGTCGGCGGATCCTCGCCGTGATCCGGGGCAGCGCGATCAACCAGGACGGTGCCAGCAACGGCCTGACCGCACCGAACCGGCAGGCCCAGGAGCGCGTGATCCGGCAGGCGCTGACCGATGCCGGGCTCGGCCCGGGCGACGTCGACGTGGTCGAGGCGCACGGCACCGGCACCACCCTGGGCGATCCGATCGAGGCGTCCGCCCTGCTGGCGACGTACGGCCGCGACCGTTCCGCCGGCCGGCCGCTGTGGCTCGGCTCGGTGAAGTCGAATCTCGGGCACACCCAGGCCGCTGCCGGTGTGGCCGGCGTGATGAAGATGATCCTGGCGATGCGGCACGGCGTCCTGCCGAAGACCCTGCACGTCGACCGGCCCACCCCGCACGTCGACTGGTCCGCCGGATCCGTGTCCCTGCTGACCGAGAACCGGGAGTGGCCCGACCTCGACCGGCCTCGCCGGGCGGCGGTGTCCTCGTTCGGGATCAGCGGCACCAACGCGCACGTCGTCCTGGAGCAGTCCCCACCGGCCGAGGCGCCGGTCACGAGAACTCCCGCGGGTGAGGTCGTTGTCTGGTGCGTGTCGGGCCACACCGAATCCGCGCTGCGGGCGCAGGCCGGGCGGTTGCGCGAGTATCTGGCTGCCCACCCCGACCTGCCTCCTGCCGCGGTGGCCGGGGCGCTGCTGAACTCGCGTGCCACCTTCGACCAGCGCGCCGCCGTGATCGGCGCACGGTCCGAGACCCTGCTCGGCGGCCTCGACGCGCTCGCCCGCGGCGCCCCGAGCGCCGACGTC
>NZ_JADZGH010000076.1:0-11021 GCF_015865005.1 Rhodococcus sp. CX | reverse complement strand
GCCGGTGACCGGCCGGTGTTCGTCTTTCCCGGCCAGGGTTCGCAGTGGGTCGGCATGGCCGCGCAACTGCTGGACACATCACCGGAGTTCGCCGAGACCGTGCGCGCATGCGCCGAGGCGCTGGCGCCGCACACGACGTTCGCGCTGCTCGACGTCCTGCGCGACCGAGACCCGGCGTCGCTGGACCGCGTCGACGTGGTGCAACCGGCGCTGTTCGCAATGATGGTCGGGCTCGCCGAGTTGTGGCGCTCCCACGGCGTCGAACCCGCGGCGGTGGTCGGGCATTCGCAGGGTGAGATCGCCGCCGCCTACGTCGCCGGTGCGCTGAGCCTGTCCGACGCAGCGCTGGTCGTCGCCGCACGCAGTCAGGTGATCGCGGCGTCGGCGCGGCGCGGCGGAGGGATGGCGTCGGCGGCGCTGCCCGCGGACGCGGTGCGGGACGCCATCGCCCCCTGGGCCGGCGCCGTCGAGGTGGCAGCGGTCAACGGGCCGACCGCGACGGTGGTGTCCGGTCCCGTCGAGGCGCTCGACGACCTGGTCGCGCGGTGGCGGGACGACGGCGTCCAGGCCCGCCGGATCGCGGTGGAATACGCCTCGCACTGCGCGGACATTTCGGTTCTGCACGAACCGATCCTCGACGTGCTGGCCCCGATCCGGCCCCGCCGGTCGAGGATCCCGTTCTACTCGGCGGTGACCGGCGGTGAGCTGGACGGTGCCACGCTCGACGCCGACTACTGGTATCGCAATCTGCGCCACCCGGTCCGCTTCGAGCACGCGACGAAATCGCTGGCCGCGGACGGGTATCGCTTGTTCGTCGAGTCGTGCAGCCATCCCGTCCTGACCGTGCCGATGCAGGAAACACTCGACGCGGAGGGCGTCGCCGGACACGTCGTCGGCACCCTCCGGCGCGACCGCGCGGACCTGCGTCAGTTCACCGCCGCCCTCGCGGACGCGCACGTGCACGGCGTGCAGGTCGACTGGGGCCGGGTACGGTGGGCGCGACGTCCCGAGCAACGGCCGTGGGTGGACCTGCCCACCTATGCCTTCCAGCACCGCCGTTACTGGCTGGACGGCCCCGCACCGGAGGGTGATGTCGCCTCGGCGGGCATGGACACGGGCGGGCATCCGATGCTCGCCGCGTCGGTCGAACTCGGTGACGGCCGCGGCACGGTGTCCACGAGTGTGCTTTCCGCGCAACGTCTTCCGTGGCTGCACGACCACACGGTCGGCGACACCGTCGTGCTGCCCGGCACGGCTTTCGTGGAACTCGCGCTGCACGCGGGGAACCGGGTCGGCTGCGGCCGGCTCGACGAGCTCACGCTCGAGGCGCCGCTGGTGATCCCCGCCGACGGTGAGGTCGCGGTGCAGGTGAGCGCGCTCGCCGACGGCGACACCGGCCGCTGCGCGGTGTCGGTGCACTCCCGGCCCGCGGACACCGCACCGGACACCCCGTGGACCCGGCACGCCACCGGCACGCTCACGACGGCGGCCGCGGATGCCGCCGATTTCCCGGAACCGCAGTGGCCGCCCGCCGATGCCACCCCGGTCGACGTCCGCGGTCTCTACGACCTGCTCGACGACGCCGGCTACGGGTACGGTCCGGTCTTCCGGGGCCTGCGCGCGGCGTGGCGCCGCGGCGACGACCTCTACGGCGAGGTGCGACTGGGCGGCGAGGACCCGGACGCGGCGGTCGCGGGCTACGGGATCCATCCGGCGGTGCTCGACGCCGCGCTGCACCTGATCGCGCTCGGAAGCACCGAGATCGGTGTCCGGTTGCCGTTCGCCTGGCGCGACGTGCAGGTACACGCCGTGGGCGCCACCGCCCTGCGGGTGCACGTCACCGCGACCGGAGCCGAGCGCTACCGGGTCTCGGCCTACGACGCGACCGGCCGGCCGGTGGTGACCGCGGACTCGCTGACGTTGCGTCCTCTCGGGGAGGCGGGTGTTTCGGTCCCGGGGGCCGGTGCCGGCCTCTACCGCGTCGCGTGGGTGCCGGTCGCGGCGCCGGCGGACCCGATGCCGGTGGACCTGATGCCGCTGCCGGAGGCGCTCGCCGGGGACGATCCCGCCGGTCGTGTCCTGTGGCTGCCCGCCGGACCGGGCGAGGAGCCGGATACGCCGGCCCGGGCGCACGCCGCCGCGGAGGCGACGCTGCACGCGGTGCAGTCCTGGCTCCGGGACGAGCGCCTGGCCGAGACCCGACTGCTGGTCACGACCGCGCATGCGGTCGCGGTCCGGGACGACGAACCGGTCGACGACGTGGCCGCCGCGCCCGTCTGGGGCCTGATCGGCGCTGTGCAGAACGAGCATCCCGATCGCATCACCCTGGTGGACCAGGACGGACCGGCCGGCGAACTCCCCGATCCCACACTGCTGTCGACGGCCTTGTCCTGCAACGAATCCCAGCTGGCTGTCCGCGACGGTGTGCTGCTGACACCGATGCTCGCCGCGGTGCCACCGGCCGCGACGCCCGAGTCGGACGCGCCGCCCTTCGGCCCGGACAGCACGGTTCTGATCAGCGGGGGCACCGGGACCATCGGCCGGCTGATCGCCCGCCATCTCGCCGCCCGGTACGGGGTGCGCAGGCTGGTGCTCACCGGCCGGCACGTGCTCGACGCCGAGAGCGCGGCTGCCCTGCGTGCCGATTTCGCCGCCACCGGAACCGACGTCGAGGTCGCCGCGTGCGACGTGACCGACCGCGCCGCGGTGGCCGCGCTGCTCGACGGCATTCCCGACCTCACCGGCGTGATCCACGCCGCCGGGGTACTCGACGATGCCACCGCCGCCACCCTGAACACGGACCAGCTGCATGCGGTGCTGCGGCCCAAACTCGACGGAGCCTGGCACCTGCACGACCTCACCCGCGACCGGGACCTGACCGCGTTCGTGCTGTTCTCCTCCGCGGCGGGCGTCCTCGGCGGCGCCGGGCAGTCGAACTATGCGGCGGCCAACGTCTTCCTCGACGCCCTCGCCCAGCACCGCCGCGCCCGCGGCCTCCCCGCGATCTCCCTGGCGTGGGGGTTGTGGGATCGGCCGAGCGGCATGACGTCCCATCTCGATGCCGCCGACCTGGACAGGTTGCAGCGCAACGGCATCGACACCATCGACGTGGACTCGGGGCTGGCCCTGTTCGACGCCGGGCTCGCCGTGAACCGTCCCCTGATCGTGCCGCTGCGGCTCGCGACGCGCGCCGCGCGCACCGAGGGCACCGCGCTGCCGCCGATCCTGCGCCGGGTCCTCGGAACTCGTCGCCGCCGGGTCGCGGCCGGCGCATCGCCGACCGGGCTCGCCGACGAGTTGCGTGCATTGGAGCCCGGCGACCGCTACAGCCGGGTGCTGGACATCGTCACCACCCACGTGGCCGCGGCACTCGGCTACGACGGCAGCGACGCGATCGACCCGGAGCGTGCGTTCAAGCAGCTGGGCTTCGATTCGCTGACCGCGGTGGAATTGCGCAACCAGTTGGCGACCGCGACCGGCGTCAAGCTGGCCGCGACCGTGGTGTTCGACTACCCCACCGCGGACGCGCTCGCCCAGGAGCTGCTCAACCGCCTGCTCGGCAGCGATACCGCTCCGCAGCCGGCGACCGCACCCGTCCGCACCCGCCGGGACGACGACCCGATCGCCATCGTCGGGATGGCCTGCCGATACCCGGGTGAGGTGCACTGCCCCGACGACCTGTGGCGACTCGTCCGCGACGGCCGGTGCGCGGTGGGCGCGTACCCGCGCAACCGGGGCTGGAATCTCGACGAGGTGTACGACCCGAATCCGGAACGGACCGGCACCACGTACATGAAGGAGGGCGGATTCCTCTATGACGCAGACGAATTCGACGCCGCGTTCTTCGGTATCAGCCCGCGCGAGGCGATCGCGATGGATCCGCAGCACCGGCTGCTCCTCGAAAGCGCCTGGGAGGCGCTGGAACACGCGGGAATCCGGCCGGACGCCCCCGATCTGTCCGACACCGGTGTGTACATCGGGTTGATGGGCGGCGACTACGGCTTCCACCTGATGTCCCGGCGCGACGTCGACGCCGAGGGTTATCTGATGACCGGGACGAGCAACAGCGTGGCGTCGGGCCGGATCTCCTACGCGTTGGGCTTCACCGGTCCGGCCGTCACCGTGGACACCGCCTGCTCGTCGTCGCTGGTCGCCGTGCATCTCGCGGCCCGCGCGCTGCGCGACGGGGAATGCGCGCTGGCGCTGGCCGGTGGCGCGACGGTGATGGCCACCCCCGGTGTGCTGGTCGAGTTCAGCCGTCAGCGCGGGCTCGCCCCGGACGGCCGCTGCAAGCCGTTCTCGGACCGGGCGGACGGCACCGGGCTCAGCGAGGGCGCGGGAATGGTGGTGCTCGAGCGGCTCGGCGACGCCGAACGCAACGGCCATCGGGTGCTCGCGCTCGTCCGCGGATCTGCGGTCAACCAGGACGGGGCCTCCAACGGATTGACCGCCCCGAACGGGCCGTCCCAGGAACGGGTGATCCGGCAGGCGCTGGCGTCCGCCGGGCTCGGCCCCGCCGACATCGACGCCGTGGAGGCGCACGGCACCGGCACGCGGCTCGGGGATCCGATCGAGGCGCAGGCGCTGCTGGCCACCTACGGGCAGCAGCGGGACGACCGGCCGCTGTGGCTCGGGTCGATCAAGTCGAACATCGGCCATGCCCAGGCGGCAGCCGGGGTGGCCGGCGTGATCAAGATGGTGCTGGCGATGCAGCACGGGGTGCTGCCTCCGAGCCTGCACGGTGACACGCCGACCCGGCACGTCGATTGGACCGCGGGCGAGGTCTCGTTGCTCGCCGAGCCGGTGCCGTGGCCGGACACCGGACGGCCCCGTCGCGCCGGGGTGTCGTCGTTCGGGATCAGCGGCACGAACGCGCACGTGATCCTGGAACAGCCGGCCGCACGCGCGCTACCGGAGGTGTCACCGCCGCCGGCAGCCCCGCTGGCCTGGGTGGTCTCGGGTAAGACCGAGCATGCGCTGCGCGCGCAGGCCGCTCGACTGGCGGCGTTCTGCGACCGCAGCGCGGATCTCCCGGATCCGGCCGACCTCGCATACTCGCTGGCCACCACCCGGTCCGGTTTCCCCCACCGCGCCGCGGTGATCGGAGACACGGCGGCCGATCTGCTCGACGGCCTGACCCGCCTCGCGGCCGGACGGCCCGGCGGCAACGTCGTCACCGGGACGAGCAGCCGCGGCCGGACCGCGTTCATGTTCACCGGCCAAGGTGCGCAGCGTATCGGGATGGGCCGCGGCCTCTACGAGACCTACCCGGTGTTCGCCCGTGCCCTGGACGAGGTGTGCGCCGCGCTCGACGAACATGTGGAAACCCCGGTGCGGCAAGTGCTCTGGGACGACACCGGCGGTGCACTCGACCGCACCGAATACACCCAGCCGGCGCTGTTCGCCGTCGAGGTCGCGCTGTACCGGCTGCTGCGGGAGTGGGGCCTCGCCCCCGACTATGTGATCGGCCATTCGATCGGCGAGATCACCGCCGCCCATGTCGCGGGGGTGTTCAGCCTGCCCGATGCCGCGGCCCTGGTGGGTGTCCGCGGCCGGTTGATGCAGTCGACCGAACCGGGCCTGATGATCGCCGTGAGGGCGGGTGAGGACGACATCCGGGCACGGATCGACGGCCGCGTCGATCTCGCCGCCGTCAACGGCGCCGACGCGGTCGTCCTCTCGGGCGGCGAGCGCGACGTCCGGGCCGTCGCGGCCGACTTGTCCGCCGCCGGACTGCAGACCACGACCCTGTGGGTGGGCCGGGCCTTCCATTCGACGCTGATGGAACCGGTCCTCGACCGGTTCACCGCCGTCGTGTCGCGGCTGACGGCACAGCCGCCGCAGATTCCGGTGATCTCCAACGTCACCGGACGCGTCGCCACGGCCGAGGAACTCGCGTCCCCGGACTACTGGGCTCGGCACCTCCGGCGCACGGTGCGTTTCCACGACGGCGTACGCACACTCGACGACCTCGGCGTCACCCGCATGATCGAGGTCGGTCCCGGTGCGACCCTGACTTCTCTTGCCGCCGAGGTCGTCCCGACCACGATCGCCACGTTGCCCGGTCGCGGCGACGAGGCACATGAGGTCGTCGAGGCGGTCGCTGCGGCGTTCGTGCACGGTGCCACGATCGACTGGGATCGGATGCTGCCCGGTCGCCGCCGGGTGGAGTTGCCCACCTATGCGTTCCAGCGGCGGTCCTTCTGGCCGACCGCGCCGACGCGCACGAGCGGAGATCCGGCGGAGCTGGGGCTGGGCGCGGCCGGACATCCGTTGCTCGGCGCCGCGGTGCCGCTCGACGACGACGCGGTGATGTTCACCGGACAGCTGTCGCTGCACCGGGATTCGTGGCTCGTGCCGCCACCGTCGGACGACGATGCCGTGCCCTCACCGGCCGAGGACGGTGCCGTGTCACCGGCGGGTGCGGCGAAGGCAGTGCTGCCCGCGGTGCTGGTCGACCTCACGCTGCACGCGGCGCACCACGTCGGTCTCGACCGCATCGCCGAACTCATCGTCCACCACCCACTCCTGCTCGGGGCGTCGGGACAGGCCTCGATCCGGGTGCTCGTGTCGGCGCCGGACAGCGACGGCCGGCGCACCGTCACGATCTCGTCCACCCCGGACGAGGCCGAGGGCTCGGACAGCTGGGTGCGGAATGCATCGGCGACCATCGACGACGTCGTCGGACCCGGTGGGGCGCATCGCTTCGCAGGTGACACCGACGCCGAGGTGCACCTCGACGAGGGCACCGAGACGGACGGGTTCGGCCTCCATCCGGTGCTGCTGCAGGCGGCGCTCGACCCGCTGCTCGGATGGGACGACGCGCCGCTGGTCTGGTCGGGGATCCGGTTGCACACCGTCGGCGCCGAAGGGCTGTCGGTGAAGTTCGACGCCCTCGGGGACGGACGGTATCGCGTGGTCGCCGTCGACCCCGCGGGTGAGCCGGTACTGACCGTCGATGCCCTGCAGGTGGGGCCGCAGGCCGACGGGACCGGCCCGGGACGCGGGGCACTGCGACTGCATCGGCTGTCCTGGGTCCCGGTCGAGATCGCGGGCGAACCGGCCCTCGGCCCGATCGCCGTGCTCGGCGACGGGAATCTCGGTCCGGGCTTCCCGCACTTTTCCGATCCGGCAGCGCTGCGCACCGCGAGCGACGGTGCTGCGGCGGACGGCGGGCAGCGACCGTGGACGGTGCTCGTCGAAGCCCGCCCGGCCGGTGAGCCCGGTCCCGGCGCCACCCACGAGCTGTGCACCCGGGTGCTGCGTCTGCTGCAGCAGTGGCTCGACGAGGACGATGCGGCGGACAGCACGCTCGTGCTCGTGACCCGCAACGCGATGGTCACCGGCGCCGAGCAGGACAGCGCGACGGACAGCGATCCGGCGGCCGCGGCGGTGTGGGGATTCGTGGGCTCCGCGCAGAGCGAAAACCCGGGCCGATTCGTGCTGGTCGACCTCGACGACGCGGCGGACCCCGACGCCGCGGTCACGGCCGCGCTGGCGAGCGGGGAACCGCAGTCGGCGGTCCGCAACGGTGCCGTTCTGGTGCCGCGGGTGCGGCAGCTGCGCGGCGTCGACGAGTCCGGTTCCCCGTTCGATCCCGACGGGACCGTGCTGATCACCGGCGGCACCGGCACCGTGGGGTCGCTGGTCGCGCGGCACCTGGTGACCGCGCACGGGGCCCGGCACCTGTTGCTGACCAGCCGGCGCGGGCCCGCCGCCGAGGGCTGCGACCGGCTGCTGCGCGAGCTGAGCGACCTGGGGGCCGTGGCGCGGGCGGTGGCCTGCGACACCGCCGACGAGACCGCGGTCGCCGAGGTGCTGAGCGGGATCCCGCCGGAGCATCCGCTGACGGCGGTCGTCCACGCGGCCGGAGTGATCGACGACGCCACCCTGACCTCGCTCACCCCCGAGCGCCTCGACGCGGTGCTGCGGCCGAAGGTCGACGCGGCCTGGAACCTGCACCGGCTGACCGCGGCCTCCGACCTGCGGGCGTTCGTCGTGTTCTCGTCCCTCGCCGGGATTCTCGGGGCCCCCGGGCAGGCGAACTACGCCGCGGCGAACACGTTCCTCGACGCCCTCGCCCAGCACCGGCACGCCCTCGGGCTGCCCGCACTGTCGATCGCGTGGGGCATGTGGGCGCCGCCGAGCGCCATGACCGGCAACCTCGGGGCGATCGATCGCGTCCGGTCGTTCCGCAGCGGCATGGCCCCGCTGTCGGCGGACGACGGGGTGGCCCTGTTCGACAGCGCATTGGCGGCCGGGGTACCCACCGTGGTGGCCGCGCGGTTCGATCACACCGGCGCGGCGGCTGCCTTTGTGCCCGCGCCGCTGCGCGGCCTGATCCGGGAAGCCCGTCCGCGCGCCGCGGGGACGGCGGCGGCCGGGTCCACGGGTGCCGGGTCGGCGGATTGGGCGCAGCGCCTTGCCGAACGGTCGGTTCCCGAGCAGCGGCACCTGATGCTCGAGCTGGTCCGGGGCGCGGCGGCCGCGGTCCTCGGCTACGACGCGCCGGACGCGGTCGACCCGGAGCAGGCGTTCAAGGAACTCGGGTTCGACTCGCTGGCCGCGGTGGCGCTCCGCAATCAGCTCGGTGCCGCCACCGGGCTGCGGTTGCCGCCGACGATGGTGTTCGATCACCCGAATCCGCGGGCGGTCGCCGAATTCCTGCGCGCGGAGCTGGTTCCGGATCCGGTCTCGGTCGCCTGTGCCGACATCGACCGGCTCCGGCTGGATCTCGCCGAGGTCGGCGAGGACAGAGATGCACGGTCCGCGATCGCGGAGCGGTTGGAAACCCTGCTGGCCGAGATCCGGGCCAACGGCGATGCCGGTGCCGACGCGGTCGATCAGGTCCAGGATCTCCTCGCTGGTCGCGGCGCGAATCCGATCGACCGCGACCTGGGTCCCGACCACCGGTGACTGTCGTTCGGAAACCGCGCGGCCGGGTCAGAACGGTGCCGCACCCTTCGGCGCGGCGGCCGGCGGGCCGTCCGCTCGGACCATGCGGAACGAGTTCGCGAACCCGAGCAAGGCTGCGGCGAGCGGGACGAGCAACGCGACCTGCAGGGCGATCGGGCGCGCGTCGGTGTTGATCCGGACGATCTCGTCGCGGATCGCCGGGGGCTGGCCGGCGAGCAACTCCTCGAGCTGGGTGTTGCTCATGACCTCCGCGTCCTCCTCGAGCACCTGGGCGACGTGCTGCTGGTCGGCGGGTGGCAGCACGTCGCTCGACTCCGCCATCGAGGTGAACGTGATCGACAGGGTCGCAAGCAGGATGGCACCGGCGAACGCCAGACCGAACGACAGGCCGAACGATCCGGCCGCCGAGTTGGTGCCGGCGGCTTCGCTGACCCGCTCCTCCGAGATCGGCGCGAGGGTGTAGTTGTTCAGTTGCGAGACCAGCAGGCCCAGGCCCGACCCGGCGACCACGAGCGGCAGCAGCAGGCCCCACCCGAAGTCCGCTCGCGGCACGATCGGAATGAGGACCACGAGCCCGATCGTGACGAGCAGGAAACCCCACCGGATGACGGTGCTCGGGCGCCGCGCGCCGGCCTTCTTCCCGGCGAGCAACGCGACGACGAACATGCTGAGCGAGAGCGGGGCGAGCGACAGACCCGCCTGCATGGCGTTGTACTCGAGCACCATCTGCAGGTAGATCGGCAGCGCGATCATGACGCCGCCGAGGGAGATCTGCTGGAGCATCTGGCCGGTGATGCCGAGCCGGAAGATCTTGGACCGGAACAGATCCGGATCCAGCAGCGCCGGAGCGCCGACGCGTTTGCGTCGTACCAGCCAGAAGGCGAGCCCGACCAGGGCGGCGGCGCCGGCCACGAGGAGCCCGGCGACCGCTTCGCCGCCTTCCTGCCACACCAGGATGCCGAGCACGATGCCGCCCATGCCGAGCACGGACAGGAGTGCGCCGACCCCGTCGACGCCGCGCGATCCGGTGTAGGGCACGTCGCGGACGAGTCCGATGCCGGACAGCACGGCCGCGATGATCACCACTTCGAGCACGAACGCGAGGCGCCAGGACAGGTAGGTGGTGATGAAGCCGCCGAGCAGTGGTCCGACGGCCGCGGCGATCGCGGCGGCGGCCCCGACGAGCGCGTAGACCTTCTTCTGGGCGTCGCCTTCGAAGTTGCCGTGGACGAGGGACTGCATCGCCGGGAGCAGCAACGAGGCGCCGATCCCACCGATGATGGCCCAGAACACGATCACCGCCGTCAGGCTCTGGGCGAGCGCCATCGCGGTCGCGCCGGTCGCGTAGCCGAGCAGACCGATGACGTAGGCGCGTTTGCGGCCGATGAGGTCACCGACCTTGCTGCCGATCAGGATGAACGCGGCGGAGACGAGCGCTTCGAGCGCGATGGCGGCCTGCACGCCGCTGACGGTCGTGCCGAGATCGCGTACCACCGCCGAGATGGACACGTTCATGAGCGATGTGTCCACGACCAGGACGAACATCGCCATCGCGAGCAGGATCGCGAGCAACCCCGGATGGCCCGATTGCCGGTCGGAACCGTGGGCAGTCGACTCTTCTGTCATTGCAGGTACCACCGTTCCGGCAGTCGTGAACTCTTCCGCACCACGCTCGCGACATTCACTGCTGGAATCAGAGGGTACGCGCCCTTCGTCCGGACAGCGCGAGATCGGCTCAGGCGAACACCGGGTCGACCGCGGAGATCGTCGTCGACCTGGCGACCACGTCGACGGTGATCACCCTGCGCCGACCGGCCAGCTCACGCAGCGCGGCGACGGTGCCGCCGATGGTGACCCGAGGATCACGCACGGCGATGACGACGTCGGCATCGGACAACATCAACGCGTGCCGGTCGTGATCGAACCGCTTGTCGGCGCGGCCGCCGACCATCACCCGGCGCGACGCGAGCGCAAGCAGCCGCCGATGCTCGGCGATCTGCTCGGGACGCCAGCCTGCGGTCTGCTCCGGATACGGCAGGTACGCCCACAACGCCATCCCGGCACGATGCGCGGCGTCCGCCCACCACAGGCCCACCCCGGTCGCC
>NZ_JADZGH010000075.1:48828-54707 GCF_015865005.1 Rhodococcus sp. CX | reverse complement strand
ACCCGCACCATCGTGCCGATCGTGCGGCAGTTCCAGGCCCGCCACAATATCGAGGGGGTGGAGATGGTGATCGCCGCCGACGCCGGGATGTTGTCGGCGACGAACCTGAAGGATCTCGACGCTGCCGGACTGAAGTTCATCGTCGGATCGCGAGTGACGAAGGCCCCGGCGGATCTGACCAGTCTTTTCCACTGGCACGGGGACGTGTTCACCGACGGGCAGGTCGTCGACACCGTCACCCCGTGGCACGCCAAGAGCGTGGTCAACGACATTACCCGCCGTAGGGAACCGGTGTGGGAGCCGACCGACACGTCGGCGTGGCGGGCGGTCTGGGCGTACTCGACCAAACGTGCCGTGCGGGACAACCAGACCCTGAACGCGCAGGAAGCCCGGGCCCGGGAGGTCGTCGACGGCACCCGTGCCGCTCGCACACCACGGTTCGTCAAGACCACCACGAAGGGAAAATCCCTCGATACCGACGCGCTGGCCAGGGCTCGTTCCCTCATCGGCCTGAAGGGGTATGTTACGAACATTCCTGTCTCGCTGATGAATCCGCAGGAAGTGATGGCGAAGTATCACGACCTGTGGCATGTCGAGCAGTCGTTTCGGATGTCGAAGACCGACCTGCGGGCCCGCCCGATCTTCAGCCACACCCGCGATTCCATCGAGGCGCACCTGACCATCGTGTTCACCGCATTGGCGATCTCACGCTATCTGCAGGACGCGACCGGGATGTCGATCCGGAGGATCGTGCGGACCCTGCGTCCCCTGCAGGAAGTCACCATCACCATCGCCGGCCGCGAGCACACCGCCTTCGATCCGCTCACCGACGACGCCGTGCACATCCTCGATTCCCTCGGCATCGCGAATCCCCGGTCGGGGTTGGCACACTAATCTGGTGCAACTCGGGTCGGACGGCCCAGCGTGGTCACGGACGCCCAACTCGCCTATGCCACCCAACTGCGTGACGGCGGCGCCACCATCGCGGAGATCACCGCCAGGACCGGGCTGACCCGCTCCACCCTCTACCGGCACCTGCCGACCCGGCCGGCGGAGACGCTCACCGCCGAAACTATCACCGCTGAGGAGAAGGCCTCGCCGTCAAGGACTTAGTACTGCAACGACAGTTTGTGATGTCGTCGTTTGTAATGGCTGGCGCGGGCTCTGGCTTGACTGATGCGGCGCCAGTTCGACCAGTGTCATAGGTGAGCGAAGGCGTGGCGAACGGGACAGGCGACACGATTGAACAGTCGCCGACTCTCGTTGACCGTCAGAGGAATCAGCCTATCGGAACCGGCTTCAGATCCCCCTTTTGGGTCTCTCGGCGCAGGATCGTCAAGAACGCGGCCGCGACCATCGACAGGGTGATGTGCCGGTACCAGGCGGTGTAGCCCCGGACCTGGTAGTGGTCGAGGCCGGTCTCGTTCTTCGCGGTCTGGAAGCACTCCTCGATCGCCCACCGGCTGCCGGCCACCCGGACGAGCTCGTCGAGCGGGGTTTCGGCGGGGCCGTAGCAGATGTAGTAGGCGATCTGCTCCGGGTCGCCGGTCGAGCGGCGGGCCAGTAGCCAGTGGCCTCGGCCGAGCTCGCGTAGCGGCCGGATCGGCGCGGCGGCCCAGTCGTAGACCCGCGGTCCGTGCGCACCATCGCCGCAGGACAGTCGTTGCCACGCCGACGCATCGAGCTCGGCGATCACGGTATGGGCGCGGCGCTGGCGTAGCTGCATCGACACCACCATCTGCGTTTTCGGCACCGCCAGCACGTGCGCTACCCCGCGGGATTCGAGCCACATCCGCAGCCGACCGACCTGCCCGTAGGCCTCGTCGGCGGTGACCCACCCGAACGGGATACCGGCATCCAGGGCG
This sequence comes from Rhodococcus sp. CX, assembly GCF_015865005.1. NCBI lineage: Bacteria > Bacillati > Actinomycetota > Actinomycetes > Mycobacteriales > Nocardiaceae > Rhodococcus > Rhodococcus sp. CX. The sequence continues at coordinate 52,842 of NZ_JADZGH010000075.1, read as the reverse complement.
CGTTCGAGCATCGATTGGGCCAGTTCGGGTTTGGTCGCGAATCCGATGTCGTCGTCGATGCCGGCATCGCGACACCGATTCCGGTCCTCGGTCCAAGCTTTGGGTAGATACAACTCCCGGTCGATCAACGCCCGACCACGGTCGGAGGCGTAGGTCAGGAACACCCCGATCTGGCTGTTCTCGATCCGCCCGGCGGTGCCGGAATACTGCCGAGCCACACCCGCGGACCTGTTGCCCTTCTTCAGAAAACCGGTCTCGTCGACGATCAACACCCCGGCGGTCTCGTCACCGATCGCCTCGACCACCACGTCTCGCACGTCATCGCGCAGCCCGTCACAGTCCCAGGCGTAGAAGTTCAGCAGCCGCTGCATCCCTTCCGGACCGGTGTCGCCGGCCGCCTCGGCCAGTGTCCAGCCGTTCTTGCGTTCGACCTCCGCGAGCAATCCCCGGACATACGCCACCATCCGCCGCCGTGACTCCACCCGCGAGAACCGGTGCGCGAACCGACTGCAGAACGCCGTGAACCCCGCTGACCATTCCAACACCTCCGACTGCACCAAGATCAAGTATCATAGGTACAACCTCGGTCACAAACTGTCGTTGCAGTATTAGGTGACACCGTCATCGGCCGCCGGACCGCTCGCGTGCCCTACCTGTGGATATCAGCCCACAACGCCTCGGGACCTTGTTTCGCACCGCGCCGACCTCGCCACCGTCTGGCTGCACCTCGACGATCGCGGCGAATCGCACGAAGCGCGCCACTGCGCCCGCTGCCAACCGCACGGGCACGTCCTGGTGACCAGCTGCTCCCGGTGCGGCGACGGCCCCCTCGTCACCGGCTCACCCGGCGAAGACCTGCCCGAACCAATCCTCAACTGGCTCGAGGGTCACGGATGGACCACCCTCCCCGAACTCGTGTGCGGCGACCACAACCGGTGACTGCCGACTGGTCGAAAGACGGATCCCGACGACGCGAGTTGCCCTAATCAGTGCGACTCGCTCAGGTGACGCGCACGGCCGGCAGCGGCCAGCGGGCGAATCGGGATGCCGTAGTCCTTTGCGATCCGGCTCATCCGCGGCACGCTGCGCCCCACCTCGTGCCCGAGTTCCCGCAGCGTTCGCCGCCGGGTGACGTACTGGTCGTGGAACCATGCCGGATCGACCGGCGGGCCTCCGCTGCTCGGTGTGATGCCGTGATGTCGTGCCAGTCGCCCGGCCGCCTTCCTGCTGACGCCGATCATCGCGGCGATCTCGGCGAGGGTTCGGCGTTGGCCGCAGTAGAGGTCGACGAACTGTGACCGGCTCACCGCGTCCTCGACCGCGGCCAGGGCCGCGCGTTGTCCGAACCGCTCTGCGGCAGTGGGCGATGCGGGAGCGGGATGGTTTTCGAGGAGGTGGCGGATGACATCAAGGGTGGTGCCCAATTGCCGCGCGATCTCGGACAGGGAGGTGTGTTCGCCGCGGGTCAGGTCATGGAGCGGGGCGAGATCCACGGCGCCCGGATCAGGTCCGGGAAGGTCGAGCCCGTCGAGCAGATGCTGGGGTGGATGCCAGTAGACCGGTTCCTCGTCCAGTCCGTGGTCGTCGAGGAACTGCCGGGCCGCCGCAGCGAGTAACGCGGCCAGGGCGGGGGTGAGGGCGCGCGGGAACCCGGACAGTTTCGCGCGGACGTCGTAATCGTCTGCGAGGAATGGGGACTGGGACGCGGGGATCCCGCTGAGGCGTTCGAACAGCAGCCAGCGGGCGAAGTCCGCCTTCTGGCCGGCGCCGGGTGGTGTGCCGGTCCGGCGGCAGATCTTATGCCACAGTTCGTCGGGTAGCAGCGCGCGGTAGTCCAGGCGGCGGCGCCGGTCGTAATCGATCGGTGGCGGCTCCGCGGCGAGGTGGTCCGCCAGCCGGGTCAGCGCGGTCAGAGTGTCGTCCCACCGTGGGTAGTTCCGCAGGCATGCGAGCGTGCGCGTGACCCCGTCCGCTCGGACCGCCGAGCCCAGGCGGCCGGCGGCCTCACCGAGCCTGACTGTGGTGCCCACCAGCATCAGAGCTACCGACAGGGCCGGTCGGACCTGCGCCGGACTGCAGTGGGCCACCGTAAATCGCAGTGACCATTCCGGCCAGAGCAGGGTCGGGATGCGGCGGGCAGCAGCGTCTCCCGCGACAGCACTCGTCGATGGGTAGCTCGGGAGCGCGGCGGCGCTGCGGTACCGCAACTGATCGACGGCACGGACGAACAGCGGCCGCAACGCGGCGAGCTGGATGGCCGCCAGCGTCGTACTGGTGGCGCTGCCCCAGTCGCACATGGTTCCGGCGGCGACAGGTCGTCCCAGACGCCGACCGCCGTGCACCAGCCACCGCAACGCCTCGGCGGCCCCGGCAATGTCGGGCCGATCCAGTACCGTCATGGCCGTGGTCACCGCGACGGCTGTTGCGATCGCCCCACCGGCCCCCGACATCTCCGATACGCGCAACGCTCGTGCCTGCGATACGGGCGCCGACCGAATCCGGGCCAACGCGTCGGCGAGGTCGGCGGGTACCCGGTCGGCGATCTCCTCGGCCGTGCCGTAGACGAGGACGCGGGAGGCGATGGCGTGCAGATCGGCCAGTGTCGCGCGGGCCCCGACGGGGTGGTCGGCGTACACACCGAAGGTGCCTCGGCTGGCGGTGAGGACATCGAGCACTAGGTGCTGGGCCCGCAGCGCCGGGTGCCCCGGCGACAGCCGCATCACCGGTGTCAAGGTCAGGTCTGCATCACACCGGGTGAGCCCACGTGGGCGTGCGGTCTCCGCACTGCGGTAGGCGCAGCGGCCCGGACTCGGTATTACTTCCCGGAGGGGTCGTCTGCACCGTTGGAAGCTTTCGCAGCGCGGGCAGGTGTCCGTCAGCAGGCAGTGGTGCTCGGTGCAGGCGAAGACGAGCCCCAGCCGCCAGTGCAGTTGCCACCGACCGCCGGACTCGGCGAGGCAGTCCGGGCAGTATCGGGATCGTCGCCCGCGACCCCAAGGGAATCCCACGGTGGATCGCCCCTTCTGGCCGTTCAGCGACAGGGCGATGCCGTCGTAGCGGGCCAGCGTCATTGCCTCGACAACGGTGGCGGGTAGGTCCGCCGCCGCGGCGATGGTGTCCACGTCGCTCGGGCGCAGGTGCATCGGCCACAGGTTCGGGCGCCGAACTCTGTCGGCGGCAGTGCCGTCGGCGGGGCGCAGGGCCTTGTCCAGGTCGACGAACGACGTCCCGGTGCGGTGCGCGATGGCCTCGAGCCAGGAATCGATCGCCTCGCCGGGCAGCGGGGCGACCCGGATCGGCAGGGACCGCACCCCGGTCATCGACGACGACGTGTCGGCCGGGTAGTGATGCGGCGCGCGTCGAGGGCGGCCTGCAGTTCGCGCCGCGCGGTCTCGGCGTCCTCGTCGTTGCTGACGGTGTCGAGTAGGTCGGCGTCGAGGCGTTCGCGGCCGGTGGCGACCGCGCGGTGGCAGCCGCGGTTGATCAGTACCATCAGCGACCCGATGTGGCCGGTGCTGCGGGTGAACAGGTAGTCCGAGAGGTCGTCGGCGAGCATGCCGGGGTACTTGTCGGCGAGCACCAGTCCCTGTTCGATCGCCAGCAGCATGGTCCGCCATTCGCGGCGGCCGGTGTCGGTGTCGATACCGAAGGGCCGCATTCCCACCAGCGTGGTGCGCCGCGCGGTCTGCGCCTCGGCGAACAGGCCGCGTTCGGCCAGCTTCACGCCGACGAACACCACGGTGACCGGGAACTCGTTGGCGATGTACTTGAAGTGGTTGCTGATCTCCACGCCGCTGGTGGCGTGCATGCGCAGGAAATGCAGATCATCGACCACCAGAATTCTTGTCTCACAGGAGGTCACGCAGTCGAGGGTGCGGCGGGACAGGTCGGCGCTGGTGCCGCGGGTGATCCCGGGGTGGGCGTAGAACTCGAGCATCGCCCGGTTGAACTCCTTGAGGCCGGTGTTGCCGGTCAACCCGACCCGGCATACCGGCCACCGCTGGTGGCCGTCGC
>NZ_JADZGH010000075.1:43678-48656 GCF_015865005.1 Rhodococcus sp. CX | reverse complement strand
GTGCCCTTGATCCGGATCTCGCGGCGGTGAAAATCCTTGGCGAACGCCAGCACCGATGTCGTTTTGCCCAGGCCGGGGTAGGCGTCGATCGCGACCGCGCCCTTCGCCTTGTCGCCGAACTGGAGGTTGCTGTCGACCACGGTCGAGAGCTGTTCGTGCAGCGTGGTCAGTTGCGGGGTCCGGATCGGGCCCAAATTGGCGTGCCACAGCTGCCGAAAATGGTTGTAGACCTCGGCGTCGTCCGCGGTGAGCGCCCGCAGTTGCGTGCGGGTCAGCACCTCCGGTGCGACCAGGGAGGGGGCGTCGGCGAACTCCCGCCACCCCTCCTTGCGGGAGAGCGCCACATTGCCCAGCGGCGCGTAGTCCTGCAGGTGCTGCCGGATCAGTGCGACGGTCACAGGTACTCCAGCGCATCGGCGTAGAAGTCGCCGTCGTCAGGCCGGTCCAGCTCGTCGTCGGCGTCGTCATCACCGACGTCGATCCCCTCCTCCGGGGCTTCGACCGGGGGTGCAGTATCGCCGTGTGACGGATCGAGATGACGCCTCACCGATGGCGGCCCGGTCACCTCGTTCGTACGCGGCGGTTCGAGGTCGAGCGCCGCGTCCTCACGTGCCATACGCAACGCCATGCGACGCTCGGTCATGCTCGCCCCCAACCCCAGGTTCCAGCGCTCGAGCAGGTCGGCGACCGCGATCCGGTCGTCGGGGTAGGTGTACTTCGCCTTCGCCAACCGGCGGGCGAACGCCAACGCGTCCTCACTGAGCGGCATCTGCATCGACCGGGCGTGCTCCCACTCAAGCGGATACCACCGGCGGGAGGCCGGGTCCCGCAGGTAGATCCGGGTGATGTCGTCCGGGTCGACATGCAATGGCCACCACCGGCCCTTGCCCTTTCCCCGGTCCGGGTACGGGCTGGCACCGTCGCGGCACCCGGGCGGCAGGTCACCGTGGTAGCGGCGACCGTGCACCTCGAACCCGTAGTGCTGCAGGGTGCGCCACTCCACCTTGAGGAACTCGTACCCCAGGTCCGGGTCGCGCGGGACCTCGATGTAGCCGGCGCGGGCGACGCCGTGCTCGAACATCACCGCCGGCGACATCTTCACCGACGGCAGATGCGGATCGAGCAGGCTCTCGTGCGGCCGGTGGTGATACACCACCGCCACCCACTCCCGGATGATCGCCTCCAACTCGTCGAGGTAGAAGAACGCCTCCGACTCCGGCGCCACCCCACGCGAATGCACATCCGGGCCCTTGTATCCGGGCAGCGCCTGCAACAGGTCCTCCCGGATGGTGCGGAAGAACCGCTCCACCGGCCCCTTGTCGCGGCCGGTCCGCAACCGGGCCGGCTGGATCGAGATCCCCATCCGCTGACACACACTGGTCAGATGCTCGGAGACAAAGATCTTGCCGTGGTCGATCACGATGGTCTCCGGCGCCAGCGCCGGAGACGCCACCCCGACCATCGGCCCGTCGATCGCGTCGACGTCGACCAGCAGGGACCGCGGAATCCCGTGCTCGGGCCACACCGCATGCGCAGGCCAATCCCTGCCCGCCGGACGCGGCCGGAACGCCTGATACAACGTGGCCGCAGCATCGACCGCCTTCGTCGACACCGGCGTGAGCCGAATCCCGACGACACAGCGGGTGTACCAGTCCATCCCCACCGTCAATTCCGCCTGCACCCACCGCAAGGTCACCGGATCCAAGGCGAACACGTCCAGCCGGGTGGTGTCCATCAACAGGTACTCACCCGGCCGCGTCGGCCGCAGCTTCCCGTACGGTCCCTCCGGGCGGGCCGCGATGTCCCGATTCCGCTTGGTGCTCAACCGGAACATTGGGTGCCGCCGCTCCAGCTCCTCGAGTATCCGGAACGCGGTGGCCCGCGACGGCAGCTTCACCACGCCCGCACCGAACCGGGCCACCACCCGCGCGTTTGCCCGCTCGATCACCATCGTCCGTGACGGCCGCGACTGATCGGTGTGCTCGACCATCACCTCCAGAGCAGTCTCCACCCACCGGTCATCGGTTTTCGATGAACTCGTGCCAGAATCGCGCCGCACCGCCAACCCGGCCTCGCCGAACTTCTGGAACTTGCCGACCAGCGCTCGATCGTGCGAACACCGACCCCCAACTCGGCCGCCTTGGCGGCATAGCGATCCGACAACGCGACATCCTCGTCGAACTGGGGGCGTGGCTCGCTCGGGCCGGCGATCAGCGGGCTTCCGGACCGATATCCGGTAAGCACCTCGCGCACGTGAGCTGCTCGCACCGTGAGTTGCTCCTGCTCGGCCGTGGTCAGCTGGGCCAGAACCACGGCGGCGACTTCCTGATCGTCGTCGCTCGAAGGGCCGGAGCCGTCCGGGATCACCCGGGCGCGCCCGCACCCCAGGAGCTCCTTCAACGCGACGCGTCGATACTGCCGGCCGGATGCGTCCTTGACGACGACCTCGTTCCCCGCCGCGGTCGACACCATCTCCACCACCTCGACAGTCTCGCCGTCGTAGAGGAACCGAGTCCCGACACCGACCCGCACACCCGCGCCCGTCACGAACGCACTCCCAGCACGCTGCACGAACTCAGGGTCTTGCTCAAATCGAGCGTGAAATGGTGTCGCCACAACAAGTGCAGGACAGCCGATCGCACGACAGGTTCCGGCTGCTCGGGCAGGCATCGGACGGCCTCACCCAACGTGACGCCGTGCAGGTCGACCGATCGCAGGCCCGCCAGCAAGCCCTCATCGAACAGCCAGTCACGACGATATCCGGCCAAGAATCGGACATTGCTCAGCTCCGGCTCCGCCGGTTCGCTGGCAACCTGGTAACGCCAACCACGTGACTCCACCACCAGCCGCACCCACACAAACGTCAGCGCAACATCCGACTTCACCAGCCGCCGAGCGGGTTTCACGTCAACAACAACCGGACCGTCATCGCTCAACAGCAGATAGTCCGGCACGTGCCGTCGTCGCGCGCCCGCCACGTCAGCTTCGAGCAGGAACGGCTGAGCGACAATGCGCCGCACCGAGCGATCGAAATCTGCCAGCAGCAGGCGAGCCAACTCCAGGCGCGACTCGTAGATCACGAGCGCCCGCTCCGTACTGGACCAGTAGGCGCCGGAATAGTGCTTCTGACCGTGGTACCAGCGGAACGTTCGCCACGGGGTGGCGGCGTCAACCAGCGCCTCCGGCGATACATCGCCCCAATCAACTTCTGATTCAACACCATCCGCCTTACGGCGGACGCTCGCCACAACAGAGGTCGGATGCGCATCAAGATCAACGGCCATCAGGAACCTCGATACCGAAGCGGGCCGCACCACCGCAGCCCTTCACCATCGATCATCAACCCTGGTGATCCGATGACCCGGCATTCGGCGTGGGCGTGTCTCACGACAATGGTGGATCCGCCATCTGCCCGCCACTCACCGTGAGATTCCGCCACGGTTCTCGAGACCCTACACGGCTACCACGGAACACACGACGTCTCACTGATCGCGAACGGCCGCTTCCAGAATCCGGACCTCATCCCTCCGGTGCTCGTTCCCGGCGCCGAGAACAGTGTGGTGCTCCTGCCGTACAACCACATCGACGAGAGTGTTCGCATGATCGAGGAATGTGCTGCAGACCTCGCTGCCGTCATTGTCGAGCCGATTCTCGGTGGCACCGGGATGATCCCGGCGACGCGCGAGTATCTGGAAGCGCTACGTAGCGTTACGACCCAGCACGGTGTCGTGCTGATCTTCGACGAGGTGGTCACCTTCCCGGTCGGATTGCACGGCGTGCAGGGAATGTTCGGCATCACGCCGGACCTGACGACCTTGGGTAAGGCGATCGGTGGCGGGCTGCCGCTGGGCGCCTTCGGTGGACGCGCAGACATCATGAACCTCACCGACCCGGTGATCGATCCGACCACCCAGATGCGCCATGCCACCACACTGGGTGGAACGCCGGCCTGCCTGGCAGCCGGGCTCGCGCAAGTAGAGGCTTTGACGCCCGAGGTGCACGATCACATGAACGCCCTGGGCGAGCGGCTCCGGTCCGGCGCTCGTGACATGGCCGCACGGCTGAATGTTCCTCTGCAGGTCACCGGTGTCGGTCACGTCTTCGGGTTTCCATTGGTCGGAGGTCCCGATTGTAGATTTCGAAAGTGCATTGGCATCGGACCGTGCCACGATGTCGAAGATATCGATGGGCTTGCTCAACGAAGGATTTCTGACGTTCAAGTCGGCCGTGGGAACGGTGAGCGCTCCCATGACCTCCGACGACATCGATTCTCTTCTCGGTGCGCTCGAAAAGGTGCTCTTTGCATCAGGACTCGTCCGATCGTCCTGACAAGGAAGTGCGACCGCGGCCCGCGGGTTCCGAAACTCGCGGGCCGCAGGTTCACCCCAGAAAGCCTTCCTGTGCGACGCTGCACAGCAGACGGCCTGACCGGTCGAACATGCGCCCGGTGACCAGACCTCGACCCTGCAAGGCAGTCGGCGAGGTCTGGTCGTAGAGCAGCCAGTCGTCGTAATCGGGCACGCGGTGGAACCAGACGACGTGGTCCATGGACGCGATGATGCCAGGACCTCGAGTCGTCCGCCGGTCGGCGAGCATCACCGAGTCGAGTAGCGTCAGATCGCTGATGAACGTGAGCAATCCGTTCCGTAACGTCGGATCGGCGGGAACCGAGCCTCGGGTACGCATCCACAACCTGTTTCGAGGTGGAGGTGCTGCGGCGAGGTCGAGCGCCGCACGGGGAGGATGGGCGACATATCGCATGTCGAACGGCCTCGGCCGCACCCACCACCCGTCGTCCTCGTGGGCATACGGCGCGAGTGCGGTTTCGACGGACAAGAGCGTATCCGGGGCGGGCACGTCATGGGGCATCGGCTCCTGATACTCGATGCCCTCTCTCGCAGTGCAAAAGGAGAGATTGGCCTCGAAGATCTTCGTGTCCTTCTGGCTTGCCGAGACCCGTCGAGTGCTGGTGTTCCGG
>NZ_JADZGH010000075.1:33302-43668 GCF_015865005.1 Rhodococcus sp. CX | reverse complement strand
GCCGAGCCCGGGCGAAGGAAATAGGCGTGCAAGCTGTGCGCGGCTCGGCCGTCCACCGTTTGTGATGCCGCCATCAGTGCTTGTGCTGCCACCAGACCGCCGAACGTACGCTCGGCGCCGTGACTGTCCGGCGTCCCTTGAAATTCGTCCTTTCGGAGGAGTGATACCTGCAACAGGTCGAGTACCTGGTCCAGTGTTTCCGCCAAGTGAATACACCTCCGGATCGTCCCGCGTGAATCGGCTGCGGTTCGGTGCACCGCTCACGCGGGACTACGGTTGTTCGGCTTTCTCCGAATCAGAGCGCACCGATGACCGGCATGGTGCCCGCACGCAGTGCACCACCCAGTTCGGTGCGAAGGGTCGCGGTCGTGCCGAGAAGCTGTTCGAGAATCAGGCCACGACGGAGGAAGGTATGGAAAGGGTGTTCCCACGTGAAACCCATGCCTCCGAGATACTGTTGGCAATTCTCCGCAGCGCTCCGGAAGAACCTGCCTGCCAGCAACTTTGCCATTGCGGCGGCCTCGGGGTCGCTTTGCTCCCATCCGGCGACGACTGCGAGCTCGGCGGTCTCCTGCCAGACACGGGTGTCGGCGAGACCATGCTTCACGCTCTGGAAACTGCCGAGGGCGCGTCCGAACTGTTTGCGGGACGCCACGTGTTCCACAGCCAGGGCGAGCATTTCGCGTGAGAGCGCAGTCAGTTCCTGGGCGACAAGCAGGCGGGCGGTGCGCACCGCGTGTGTCCAGAGCCGATCGGCCTCGACACCTGTGGCGACCACGGCGCCGACTGCGAACCCGGAGATGTGAACCCAGCCCGAGTGCGGCTCGATTGCGGTCGGGGTTTCCGACAGCGATCCGATTCGGTCCTGATCCTCGACCGCCACGATCACGAGTGCGTTTCCGTCCGTGGCGGGGACGAGAAGGGTGCCGGTGGGTCGTGCGTCGGTCGAGACCGTCCCGGCGACGGCGATGGTGGCTCCGTCGTCGGAATGTTCGTCCAGTGTCGCCGGCGGATCCATGGAGCCGACCCGAGGTAGTAGAAGCCGGACAGGCTCAGAGCTGTTCGAGAAGACCGAAGTACCGAGGTCGAGTCCGGCGGACAGGGAGTCGTTGAGGATGGAGAAGCGCGGCAGCAACCGTCCCTGAAGATCGGCGACCAGAGTGATTGCGGTCTGCGGATCTTCGCCGAGAAGGTCGTGCCAACCGAATTCGTCCAGTGCATCGGGCCACGAGTCGGGGGATGTGGCGGTCAGGACCTGTTCGAGGCTGTCGCGCAGGAGTCTTGTCTCTTCGTGGTCCATCATTTCTCCCGTGGCAGGCCGAGGATGCGTTCGCTGATGATGTTGCGCTGGATCTCTTTTGCGCCGCCGTAGATCGAAGAGGCGCGCGAGTACAGATAGTCGGTGCGCCAATCGCGTGCTGTGCGGTCGGTTTCGACGAGAAGAGTCTCCGGTAGTGCGGTCAGAGCGGTATCGAACAGGAACTTCTCGGCTGTCGACATCACGTACTTGTCGAAGGAAGGAAGCACGCCGAGATCCTCACCGGCGTTCAGTGCCCGCAGCGTGCGTCGCGACAGCAGTCTCAGCGCACCGACCAACTCGAATGCTTCGCCGAGCTGGACGGGATCCAGGTCGGGCGCTTCGACGACGAGACGTTCGAGGCGCCACCGCATCCAAGCCTGCCGCTGCCAAGCAGCCGCACCGCGTTCGCAACTGAGTATGAACATGGCGACTTCCCAACCATGCCCGACCCCACCGATCGTGCGCGATTTCGGCACGCGGACCTCGTCGAAGAACAGGCTCGAGAAGTCCGCCTCGCCGGTGATCGCGGTGAGCGGACTGACGGTGATGCCCGGAGTGTTCATGTCCACGAACAGCGCGGTGATTCCACGGTGTGCTGAGTCGGGAGTGCCGGTGCGAGTGAGCAGTAGACAGCGATCGGCGAACTGGGCCCAGCTGGTCCAGATCTTCTCACCGCTGACGATCCAGTGGTCGCCGGCATCGACAGCCTTCGTTCTGAGGGAGGCGAGATCGCTGCCGGCACCAGGCTCGGAGAAGCCCTGGCACCAGCTTTCGTCCCCGCGCAGCAGGCGTGGCAGGACCTGCTCGCTCAGATCCGCCGGTGCGAACCGTGCGACCGCCGGTCCGAGGACCTCCTGTGTTGCGAAGGAGAACGGCGGCGGATATCCGGCGGCTGCGAGTTCTTCACTGACGACTGCGCGCAGGATCAGGGCGCCGCCGAGCCCTCCGAGCTGCTGTGGCCAACCCATACGAATCCATCCGGCGTCGTAGAGCTCGCGCTGCATCGCCGAGAGGGTAGCGAATATGCCTTCCACATCCGTGGGCAGTTCGGTGAACCTTTCGAGCGAATCGGCTCGCTCGATGAGCCAGCGACGAAATGCACCACGCACTTCGTCGATCGTCATGTCGGCATGGGGCTCGATCACCGCAGTCGGGTCCGACCGGATTGCGCTCATCAGCTGCTCCGTGCCTCGAGGACGTGTACGGCACAGGCCGACGCCAATCCGATCACGTGGGTCAGTCCGACCTTCGCGCCTTCGATCTGACGGTCACCGGCATCGCCAATATCTACGAGGTCGCAACCCATCTGCGTGGCGAGGCCGGTGGCGCCGAGGGGGTGGCCTTTCGACAGCAGTCCCCCGGAGACGTTGACCGGCGTCGAGCCGTCGCGCCACGGTGCACCGGAGTCGATGAAGTCACCGGCTCCACCAGGCTCGCAGAGGCCGAGGTTGTCGTAGTGGATCAGCTCCGCTGTGGCGAAGCAGTCGTGCAGTTCGACCAGGTCGAGGTCTTCGGGCCCGATGCCCGCCTGCTCGTACGCGGTGGCGGCGGCCTGGCGGGTCAGGGTGCTGACGTCGGGTTGGACCAGCCCACCTTCGACCCACGGGTCGGAGGTCATCACGGATGCGGAGATCTTCACTGCGCGGCGCCGGATGTCCGGATCCAAGGTGCGCAGCTTGGCATCGGAGACGATCACCACGGCAGCTGCGCCGTCGGTGTTGGGGCAGCACATAGGGAGCGTGTTGGGGAATGCGATCACCTCGGCCCCGAGAATGTCGGCGAGGGAGAACTCCTTCCTGTAGTGCGCGAGGGGATTCAGTACCGAATGGGCGTGGTTCTTCTGCGCGACTCTTGCGAACTGCTCAGCGGTGACGCCGTGGGCGAGTGCGTACTCGGTGCCGGCCTGAGCGAATACGCCGGGCATGATGCCGGTACCGAGAATGCCCTCGGTCTTGAGTACAGATCCATATCGGCCGTTGGGCTGATAGATCTTCTTGGAATCTCGCTTCTTTGCGGCGCCTCCGATCAAACCGGATTTGCCCATCTTCTCGACGCCGACGGCCAAGCCGACATCGGATTCACCAGCCTTGATCGACAGTAGTGCCACGCGCAGTGCAGTGGCACCGGTGGCACATGCGTTGACCACGTTGTAGACGGGAATGCCGGTCTGTCCGATTTGCTTCTGTAGACGTTGTCCGTTGTGGGAGTTGGCTTCGTAGACGTTGCCCATCGTCAGAATGTCCATGTCGTGAATCGACATGTCGGAGTCGCGCAGTGCATCGAGTGCCGCCTCGGCAGCGAGATCGATCAGATCCTTGTCCGGGAAGCGTCCGAACGTCGTCATCGACGCGCCGATGATCCAGATATCGCCGTTGCTCACTGCTGCTCCTTCACTGGAACGTATCCGAACGCGATAGCTTCGGTACCGTCGTCGTCGACGCCGGCGACGAAGGTCGTCAGGCGAACAACAAGGCCGGAAGTGATGTCGTCGAGGTCGGTGTCGAGCAGGTTCGCTTTGACGACACCGCCCCCATCGAGGTCGACGATCACCGAGATGTACGGCACCGGCACCGAAGGGGCAGCTCGGTGTACCTGTGTGTAAGCGCGCACTCGACCGCTGTTCGCCAGTGCCTTGGAGGTGAACTCCCTGGCACCGCAGTGTGCACATGCGTTGCGGCGGTCGAAGAAGAGTGCGTTGCACCCTACGCAGGTGTGGGCTTGGAGATAGGGGGGGTCGGCGAGTACCAGGTAGTCGACGACCGGAATCCGTCCCGGCATGTTCCTCTGTCCATTCGTCGCGTTTGCCTCGGGTGAGACCTCATAGGTAAAACTCGATGAAGAAATAGTATAGCAATAGAGTTTATTTGGGCAACCAAGGCTTGGGTCGCCCGTTCGGGCCGAGATGTCGTCGGAGTGGTTCGGCACCGCCCGAGTGGTGATCGGTCGCGGTGAGGTGCTCGAGGGGCCGACAATGCGTAGGAACATCGTCGAGATGGGTTCCATTGTCGTTCCGCGTCTTTGGAAGAGAGGTGGGGAGCCGTGCCGCGCTCTGCTGCAAGGGCGAGGTGGAGGTCCGGAGCTGCCGGCGTGCATCGAAAGGTGCCGTGTTGTCGAGGAGTTGGTTCAGTGCAAGACTATTGAGAGCCCGGCACCGGGTTCCCGTGTTCTGTCCCGGGTTCGACGCAGTCGTAGTAGCCGGACGCAGTCGTGGTAGCCGATCGAACCGACCTATGAGGAACTGATGTCAACAGTCGAAAGTATCGCGATCACCCTGGTGACGATGCCCGCGCTCGGCGAATCCGTCACCGAAGGCACCGTCACCCGCTGGCTCAAGGCCGTCGGCGACGAGGTCGCGGTCGACGAGCCCCTCCTCGAGGTCTCCACCGACAAGGTCGACACGGAAATCCCGTCCCCTGTCGCCGGCATCCTCCTCGAGATCAACGCCCAGGAAGACGACACCGTCGAGGTCGGCGGACAGCTCGCCGTCGTCGGCTCCGGCGCACCCGCCGCAGCAGCACCCGCCCCCGCGGCACCCGCTCCGGCCCCGGCAGCTCCGGCCGCACCTGCTCCGGCCACCCAGGCTCCCGCGGCTCCGGCTCCGGCGCCCGCGCCGGCTGCGCCGAAGCCCGCTGCGGCTCCCGCGGCTCCGGCTGCGGCCGCACCCTCGGGTGAGGCGACGCCGTACGTGACCCCGCTGGTCCGCAAGCTCGCCGCCGAGAACAACGTCGACCTGTCGACCGTCAAGGGCACCGGTGTCGGCGGACGTATCCGCAAGCAGGACGTGCTCGCCGCGGCCCAGGCTGCGAAGGCTCCCGCCGCTGCCGCCCCGGCCGCTGCGGCGCCGACGGCGCCGGCGAACGCCCCGGGTGTCCGCCCCGAGCTCGCGAAGCTGCGCGGCACGACCCAGAAGGTCAACCGCATCCGCCAGATCACCGCGGTCAAGACCCGCGAATCGCTGCAGAGCACCGCGCAGCTCACGCAGACCTTCGAGGTCGACGTCACCAAGATCGCGCAGCTGCGGGCGCAGGCGAAGAAGTCGTTCGCCGAACGCGAGGGCGTGAACCTCACCTTCCTGCCGTTCTTCGCGAAGGCCGTGGTCGAGGCGCTGCGGGTGCACCCGAACATCAACGCGTCCTACGACGAGGCCAAGAAGGAGATCACCTACCACGCTGCCGAGCACCTCGGCATCGCCGTGGACACCGAGCAGGGCCTGCTCTCCCCGGTGATCCACAACGCCGGTGACCTGACCCTCGGCGGCCTCGCCCGGGCGATCGTCGACATCGCCGACCGCGCCCGCAACGGTGGGCTCAAGCCCGACGAGCTGGCCGGTGGCACGTTCACGATCACCAACATCGGCAGCCAAGGCGCGTTGTTCGACACCCCGATCCTGGTTCCGCCGCAGGCGGCGATGCTCGGCACCGGCGCGATCGTCAAGCGTCCGGTCGTCGTCAAGGACGAGGCGGGCAACGAGTCGATCGGTGTGCGGTCGATGTGCTACCTGCCGATGACCTACGATCACCGCCTCATCGACGGCGCCGACGCCGGCCGCTTCCTCACCACGGTCAAGCACCGTCTCGAGGAGGGCGCGTTCGAGGCCGATCTCGGTCTGTAGGCCGCCATACGAGGTAATCGCGAACAGGACTTTAGTCTACTAGTAGATTATCTATTTGGCGAGTAACCTATGGGCTGAACTCGTGGAGAATACGGAGGGTGGCTATGGGTGAGAGGCTGGACGTCGGAGGGCGCAGGATCTCGTATCAGGACGTGCTGGACCTGGACACCAAGGAGGTGCCCAAGCACATCCGGCAAGAATCACGGGGTCGCTTCGACTTCGACGAGTCCGGGATCGATCGGTACATCTCACGGGAGTGGCACGACCGCGAGAAGGAAAAAGTGTGGAAGAGGGTGTGGCAGCTCGCTTGTCGTGAGGAGCAGATTCCCGAAGTCGGCGACCATTTCGTGTACGAGATCGCCGGATTCTCCTACCTCCTCATCCGGAGCGCGCCGGACAAAATTCGGGCATATCCGAATGCTTGTCCCCACCGAGGTCGGCAGTTGAAAGACTTCGCAGGGCGGTGTTCGGAAATCCGGTGTTCTTTTCACGGAATCGCCTGGGAGCTCGACGGTCGGCTGAAGCAAATCCCTGCCGAGTGGGAGTTCCCGCACGTGCGCAAGGAGGAGTTCGGGCTTTCCGCTGTCAGCGTCGATACCTGGGGCGGTTTCGTATTCGTCAACCCGGATTCTGACGCGGAGCCGCTCGAGAAATACCTCGGGGAGCTGCCGGAGCACTTCGCGAAGTGGGGGATGGAGGACCGCTACCTGGAAGCGCATGTCTCCAAGCTGCTTCGCTGCAATTGGAAGGTAGCTCAAGAGGCCTTCATGGAATGCTGGCACGCTGCCGCGACGCATCCGCAGACGGTTCCCTATGCGGCATTCGGGGTGTGCCAGGTCGACGTGTACGAGAACTTTTCGCGTTTCATCACTCCGTCGGAGGTGGTGGGCCCGATGCTCCCGTGGGATCCCACGACCGAGGAGATGTTGCGGGCGACGATGGACATCAGGGTCGACGAGCCGTTGCCGGTGCAACTCGAACCAGGGGAGAGCGCACGGTCCTTCATAGTCCGGACCACTCGTGAGAAGTGGCGGGCGTACCTCGGAGACGACATCGATGAGTGGGCCGATTGCGAGTTGGTGGACAACTTCACCTACACCGTGTTTCCGAACATCATGCCGTGGGGTGGAGTTCACAAGATCTGCTATCGGTTCCGGCCCAACGGAGATGATCATCGCACCTGCATCATGGATGTCTTCTACGTGTCGCCCTTCGTCGGCGAGCGTCCGGCGCCGGCCCAGGAGGTCCGGCTGGGCTTCGATGATCCGTTCAGTGGTGTGCCTGCGCTCGGAATAGTCGGGAAAATCCTCGACCAGGACTGCTTCAACATGGAGAAGGTGCAGTTCGGGTTGGAGACGGCAACGAAGCAGACGGTGACATTCGCGGCCTACCAAGAAGACAACCTGAAGTGGATGCACCAACTGATGGACCGGTACATGGAGGCCGACTGATCATGCAGGGATTGCAGCATCCGTACAGCCGCGCGCTGTACGAACCGGACGGCGCCGGCAGAGCACGCGTCACACGGCGCGACGGCAGCGTCGGCGTGTACACCCACGAGGGGCGTTGGATCGAAGGTGAGAGGTTCGATGTGGACCCGCACCTGTGTGGATGGATCTGTAGTCCACGGAGCGTGCATCGGGTCATGAACACGGCGTCACATTGAAAACCCGGCTCATCCCCCGTAGTTGACGAGGCGGGATCGAGGGAAGGGGCCGCAGCACCTCAATCGTGTGCAGGCCTCACACTTCCCTCGATCTCCGTCGAGATCGCCGGCCTGAGCGATGCGTCCCGTGCACGTCTCTCGGCTCGGCAAACGCCGATGTCAGCGGGACTTCGTCTGGGTGTCGCCGACGGTATCCCGCATGGCGGTGAGTGCAGCGAGAAGGACTTCCACCATCTGCGGTGTACTACTCGGCATGCCGAAGCCGGTCTCGCTGAGGGCTTCGGTCGCCGTAGTGACGAGCTCTCTTCCCTCGTCGGTGATGGTGACGCAGGTAGCGCGGCGATCGGTCGGGTGGGGACTGCGATAGAGCAAGCCGCGATCTTCGAGGCGGTCCGTGGCCAGCGTCGCGGTCGTGGCATGCACGAGCAGGTTGCGCGCAAGGCTGGAAATGAGGCGGGTACCCGACTCGGACAGCAGCAGCGTCATCAGCATCAGGTAGTCGGTCAGATTGAGGCCGTGCTGTTTGAGCTCGGCCTCGACCCTGTCGACCACGATCCGTTCGAACCGGAGTAATGACGTGAGTGCCAGGAAGCGGCGAGGGTCGCCGGTCAGTTCCTGCTGTTCCCAGTAGTGAGCCGCCCATTCGACGGGATCGGTGATGTCGGGGAGTTGCCCCTTCGTCTTTTTCTTGGCTGCCATCGCCTCTCCTCGGATCACTTGGGGCCGGCAGCCCCTCCATTTCAGGGTGCACACACTCTAGCAATCGACAGACTATGCCTAGATCGGCTACGGCGTCCTGCCGAAGGGTACGGCTGGAAGCGATCTTGCATTCTGCCTAGTGCAGGCCTCGGTTGCGCGGCGGCAACCCCAGCTCGAGGTGGTCATGGGCGTAAGTGCGGGTGGACATGTGACACGCGTCTCGCTATATTTAGTCTAGATCTAGATGATCTACGATCAGACTGAATTGGTGGAGCCCGGGTGCAGGGACGCAACCCTGAAGGTGGTGCTTCGACCGCCGACGGATCCCGAAACCAACCGGACAGCTCCGCCAGAGGGACTCGACGCGGCGTCGGGAGACGTGACCGCTTGCCACGCTGTCTGTTTCGTGTCCCACGACGAAGCGATCCCGTTCCCGGAACCTCAACCGGGCGGAGGAAGCGGCTGCAGGCCGCACTGTGATGGAGGCGTAGGAATGTCACTGATCTGGCTGGGCGAGCAATCCGACTTGGACCGCACGCTCGTCGGCGGTAAGGCTCGCAGTATCAACCGCATGCTCAATCTCGGCCTTCCCGTGCCACCCGCATTCGTGCTCTCCACCGAGTTCTGTGCCGACGTGGTCGCCAATGACGGGCAACTCACCGAAGCCGCAGAATCGGCGCTGCGAGAGGGCCTCACGAGACTCGAGAAGGAAACGGGCCGGTCCCTCGGAGGGCGTACAGCCCGGCCGCTGCTGGTATCGGTGCGCTCCGGCGGGGCGCTGAGCATGCCCGGCATGATGGACACCGTCCTCAATCTCGGAATCAACGACGAGATCGAGGGCAAACTCGCCAACCGGACCGGTGACGCAGCGTTCGCGGCCGACACCCATCGGCGTTACCGCGAGCAGTTCACCAAGGTCGTAGGCTCCGAACCCACGGGAGAGCCCTGGGAGGACTTGAAATCGGCTGCCGCGGCGGTCTTCCGCTCCTGGTGTTCGCCGCGTGCAGTCTCGTATCGCCGGCACCACGGCATCGGTGAGGACGGAGGCACGGCAGTCACCGTGCAGGCCATGGTCTTCGGCAATCTCGACGACGACTCCGGTACCGGCGTGCTGTTCTCCCGCAATCCGATGACCGGCGAGGCTGCCCCGTATGGAGAATGGCTCCCCCGGGGCCAGGGTGAGGACGTTGTGTCCGGACGCCATGACGCGCTTCCACTCGACTCCCTCGCCCGTCGAATGCCGGAGGTGCACGCGGAGCTGCTGGAAGCGGCTCGCACGCTGGAACTCCTGGGCAAGGATGCGCAGGACATCGAATTCACGGTACAGAGCGGGAAACTCTGGCTCCTCCAGACCCGCGCGGCCAAACGCTCGCCGCAGGCATCGGTCAGGATCGCACTCGGCCTCCAGCAGGACGGCATCATCAGCCGACAGGAAGCGGTCGGTTTGGTCACGCCGGCCCAGCTCGAGGCTGTGCTGCGACCCCATATCGACTCCGCAGCCCGGGCCGAAGCAACCGTCCTTGCCAGTGGAGTGCCCGCCTGTCCGGGAGTCGCATTCGGCCGGGTTGTCGGCTCTTGCGAGGAGGCGGAGAGCCTCGCCGACCAAGACATCGCCGTGGTGTTGGCCCGTCCGACGACCGACCCGGATGATGTCTCCGGAATGGTCGTCTCCGATGCGATCATCACAGAGATCGGCGGTTCGACTTCTCACGCCGCGGTGGTGAGCCGGGAGTTGGGCACGCCCTGCGTCGTGGGTTGTGGCCAAGGCGCCCTGGTCGGGCTCGTGGGTCGGGACGTCACGGTGGACGGCACCAGCGGTGAGATCTTCGACGGAATTCTGCCCGTGGTCTCAGGAGAGAGCGAAGAGGGTGCTGCAGCAAAGACCTTGGCAGAGTGGAGCACCGAGCTGACCACGAAGGTGCCGTCGTGACATTTGCAGCAGCCTTCGCACAGGAACGACCGGACGAAATCGCCTTGCGAGATGCCCGGCGCTCCATGACATGGAGCGAGGTCGACGATTTCCTTCGGCCGGCCGTCAACGCGCTGACGCGCACGCCGATGCGGGATGCGCGACGAGTTGCCGTGTTCG
>NZ_JADZGH010000075.1:27629-33280 GCF_015865005.1 Rhodococcus sp. CX | reverse complement strand
GAAACCAGGTACATCCTCGACGACGCCGGTGTCGATGTCGTCCTGTGCGACGCCGAACACGCGGAGATCGCCGCTCGCGCCGCGGAGGGCACGGGGGTGCGCCTCATCGTTGCCTGGGGCGACGGTGATCTTCCGACCGACGTTCGATCGTGGGCAAGATGGTGCGCGGAAGCCGGTGATGCCGAGCCGCGCACCGACCTCGAACCGCGGCGAACGCTTGTCTACACCTCCGGCACCACCGGCCGGCCCAAGGGTGTCGAACTGCCCTACACGTCCTGGGTGGGCGGCGAGGACATCACCGAGCACGTCGCCCGCCTCGGCGGCAGCCGGATGATCCCGTTCGGCCGACACCTCGTGGTCGGCCCCATGTACCACTCCGGCCCGTTGGCCGCGACCCGGCTCTTCATCGGAGGTGCGCCGGTCACCGTGCTCGGAAAGTACGATGCGACCGAGGTGCTCGCCGCGATAGAGCGCGACCGAATCGGCTCCACGATCATGGTCCCGACCCATCTCCAGCGGCTGCTCGACCTTCCGCAGGAGGTACGAAATCGGTTCGACCACAGCTCGTTGAAATACGTGCTGCAGGTCGGGGCGAAGTGTCCGGAATCGGTCAAACGAGCGATGATCGCGTGGTGGGGACCCGTGGTGTGGGAGAGCTACGGTGCGAGCGAAGTCGGCACCACCTGCATGATCAGCTCCGAGGAGTGGCTCCGTCATCCCGGCTCGGTCGGCCGCTCGGTGGCGCCGTTCGAAGCGTTCGTTCGCCTGTCGGACGGAAGCGAAGCACCGCCCGGAACCGAAGGCGAGCTGTGGTTCCGGGATACCAGCGGGCACGGAATCACCTATGTCTCCGGAGCCGGCACGGACGAGACCTTCACGCTGGGCGAGATCGGTGTCATCAACGAGGACGGGTATGTATGGATCACCGACCGCGCTGCCGACATGGTCGTCTCCGGTGGTGTGAACATCTATCCGGCCGAAGTGGAGCAGGCCCTGCTCGACCATCCGCAGGTGAGCGATGTCGCCTGCTACGGCGTCCCTGACCCGGAGATGGGCGAGCGACTTGTCGCCGTGGTGGTCGCATCGGGAAGCGAACGACCCGTGGTCGAGCAACTTCGCTCCTTCTGCCGTGAACGCTTGGCGGGGTACAAGTGCCCCAAGGAATTCCTTTTCGCCGACGAATTGCCCCGAACCGCGGTGGGCAAGCTGGACAAGCGCGCGATCCGCTGTGCTTACGACCCGCCCCCCGCCCGTGTGGACGCCCGAGGAACTGCGAGGACATCGTGACCGAAACATCGACATCGGATCGCCCGACCGCCCTGGTCACCGGAGCCGGACGCGGGATCGGCCGGGCCATCGTTCTGCGTCTTGCACGAGAGGGTTACGCACCCATCGTGGTGGACCTCGACGCCGAAGCCGCCGAGAAGGTAGCCGCCGAAGCCGGGGGCAGAGCGGTCGCCTTGGATGTCACCGACACCGATGCTGTGCGTGAACTCGCCGCGTCTGTACCGAATCTGGACGTACTGGTCAACAATGCCGGCATCTTCCCTCCCGCACCCATTGCCGAAGTTGCTCTCGCGCAATTTCGTGCGGTGATGGATGTCAACGTGCTCGGTCCACTCAACCTCATCCAGTGCTTCCTCCCGCAGCTCAGTGCGGCACGCGGGGCAGTGGTCAACATCGCGTCGACCGCCGCGAAGGCGCCGGTGCCCGGAACAGCGGCGTACTCGCCGTCCAAAGCGGCACTGATCTCGTTGACGAAGTTGTGCGCCGTCGAATTGGCTTCGACCGGTGTGCGATTCAACGCCATCGGACCGGGCGGGGTGCAGACAGAGGGCACGGCGTCCGTCAGTGCAGATCCCAAACGTGAGGCACGGTTCAACGAATTGTTGCCCCTGGGGCGACGCGCGCTGCCGGACGATATCGCCGACGTGGTGCCGTTCCTGGTCGGATCCGACGGACGGTACGTCACGGGTCAGGTGATCTACGTCGACGGAGGATTGACCGAATCCACCATACCTTTCCTGCAAGCAGCACAGCGGATTTGAATCCAACACATTCTGACGGTGTCGATGCGCCAGTCGCACATCCGAGTTCGAAATCACATGAGGGAGCGTCTCGATGAGTACCTGTCCACACACCCGAGAGTCGATCACACCCGACTTTCCGGTCAACCGCTTGCTCGAGCTGGAAGACGACAGCGTGCGGTGTCCGTTCCCGGCGTACGAACACCTACGCAACGAACATCCGGTCGTCTGGAGCGATCGGCTGAACGCCTGGCTGGTGAGCAGATACGACGACATCAGAAATGTGCTTCGTGACGCCGAATTGTGGTCGAATCGTCTCGCCAGCGGACGGAGCTCGGTGACCGGCTTGGCCGAACGTGTCGCAGCCGACCTCGACTTCCCGCCGGAGACGCGGCGCCAGGCACACCGACGACTCGAGCTGAGTAAGTTTCCGGTGTTGCTGCTTTCCGATCCGCCTCTCCACAAGCGACAGCGCAGCCTCGTCGCAATGGCGTTCACTCCCGGCGGGTCAAGCTTATGGAGCCGGAATTCCAGCAGATCGTCGATGAGCTGATAACCTCGTTCCACGATGCCGGACAGGCCGATATCGTCGCGGACCTCGCGATGCCCCTGCCGATGACTGTGATCGCGCGGATCCTCGGTGTTCCTCACGAGCTCATGCCCACCTTCAAGCAGTGGACGATCGCGTTCACCAAGGGAGTGGGTGCGTTGGACATGCCGCGTGAGGACATCATCGACATGTTCGCCCGTGTCGACGAGTTCTACGACTATTTCACCGAGCAGTTGGCGAAGCGTCGCGCAGAGCCTGCCGATGACCTGCTCACGGATCTTCTGAACGCCAGGATGGACGGCGAGCAGCCGCTGGTCGAGTCCGAGATTCTGCAAATGTTGGTCCAGTTTCTCGTGGCCGGCAACGAAACCACGACGAACCTGATCGCGAGCACAACCAAGCGGCTGATCGAGGATCCCGAGTTGATGGCGAAGGTGCGGGCCGATCTCTCTCTGGTCCCGGCGCTGATCGAGGAGACGCTGCGGCTCGAGGCACCGGCGCAGGGCATCTTCCGTCTTGCCACAAGGGACACCGAGGTCGGAGGGCAACCCGTCGCCGAGGGTGAGTTGATCTTCCTGATGTACGCATCGGGCAACCGCGACCAGGACTTCTTCCCCGACCCCGATGAATTGGAGATCGACGGATCCCGCGCCCAGCATCTTGCGTTCGGTCGTGGCGAACACGTCTGCCTGGGTGCGAACCTCGCCCGCCGGGAAGCGCAGATCGCCGTCACCACACTCCTTCAGCGACTCGACAACCTCGCGTTCGCAGACGCGGGCGAGAAGATTCCGTACTTGCGCAGTTTCGCGTTGCGAGGTCCTACGTCCATTCCGGTGACCTTCACAAAGGTTACCGAGTCCTGAACGTCGGCACGGTTTCTCGACGTGACTGCAGCAATTCGTAGCAGCCTTTGCTCGGATCGGACGTAGCGAGTTTGCCCTGCTGGCCTCCCGCCGGGACAGCAGGGCACGGCCGACCTTCTGTGCACGAATACAGCGGAGGTAATACTCGCGTCCTTGACTACCGCCTCGGGCAGTCACGAAAACTCGACCCCGGTCGTCGACGAAGACATCGGGGTGCGCATCACATACCGCGACCTCCGTCGACATCACACGGTGGGTGGCCTTGGCCTCGAACACTCTCTCCTGCAGACCCTTCCTGTCATTGCGGTTTGTCGATCGTGGCGATTTTCAGCTTCCCGGCTCTGGGCGGGTGGTTCCTGGATGCTCTGGGTGCCGGCTCCACCACGTCCGTCTTCGTCCATGGAAGGCACCCGGAATGGTCGCTTTCCGAAATGATTAGTGCTAGACAAGCTCATTCCCGCGTGCAAGTATTGCGTACGAGGGCTCGTCGGTTCACTACCTGAACGTGGGCATGATGAGTTTGCGAACCACCACGCATAGGGATGGGCCGCCCTCGCTCGGATCGAGTCCAATCTCGGTGTAAGCGCTCCTCGCCCTTCCTGCATCAAGCCGCAGCGAAATCGTCTGCCTTGATGGAGGACCGTAATGTCGGAGGTGTGTTACGTGGCAGCGAAGAACATGGAGTCGTCGTCCAGTGATCTTGTGGCCCTTGTGATTACTCGGGTCCACACTGAAGCCGACCGGATCGTTTCCATCACCTTCGAGACAGATGACGGTAGCGACGTCCCTGCATGGGGGCCCGGCGCTCACATCGACGTGCAGTTGCCATCCGGGCTGTCGCGGCAATACTCTCTTTGTGGCAACCCCACTGACCGACACAGCTACACGATCGCGGTTCTGAAAGAGGTCGATGGACGTGGCGGCTCACGCGAGCTGCATGCCGTTGCGCAGGCCGGTTGTCGGCTGAAGGTCCGACCTCCCCGCAACAATTTCCCCCTCGAAGCTTCTGAGTCATATCTCTTCCTCGCCGGCGGGATCGGCATCACTCCAATCCTGCCGATGGTCGCCGCAGTGGATCGGGCGGGAGCCGATTGGCATCTGGTGTACTGCGGCCGACATCGCGAAAGCATGGCATTCCGAGACATTCTGTCCGCATACGGAAACCAGGTCGAGCTCTGGCCGGAAGACGAACATGGTCGGCCTGACCTCTCGGCACTCATGGCGAATGCCCGACCCGGAACCTCTGGTGTACACGTGCGGCCCCACGGGCATGATCGACGCGGTCACCGCTGAGCACGTACACCATACTCATCTACCGCCCCTTTCGGCTCGAGCGGTTCTGCGCGGCAGGGCCGTTGAACACAATTGGTGACGCCTTCGAGTTGACTCTGGCTCGTACGGGTCGAACGGTTCACGTAGGTCCGGACACCACGATTCTCGAAGCGGTGCAGGGGGTCCTTCCGGACGTTTCGTACTCGTGCGGGGAGGGCTACTGCGGGGAGTGCGAGACACGGGTTCTCGAGGGCGAGCCGGACCATCGGGACGACTTCCTCATGCCTCACGAGCAGGAGGCCGGCGACCGGATGATGCTGTGCGTCAGCCGCTGCAAAGGCCGGCGTCTCGTGCTCGACCTCTAGCTCGTCAGCTTCGCCCGGTCGCTCGTTTCAACATATGGAAAGGGTCGTTCATGTCCATCACCTCTGATGCCGTCGGCGCCTATCTAGTCCCGAACGAGATCGCTGACGCGGCAGTCCAGCCCGACTCCTATCTCGACGTCGAAGGGATCGTTTACCCGGCCTACGCGTGGCTTCGCGCCAACCGGCCGGTAGGCCTCGCTCGACTCGAGGGTTACGACCCGGTCTGGTTGGTAAGCAAGTACCAGGACATCGTCACCGTCGAGCGGCGCACGGATGTTTTCTCGGTCACCCAGCATCAGAACACCTACAACACCAGGGACTCGGATGCTTTCATGTACTCGCTGACCGGTGGGGCGCGCCCTATCGACGACCTGACTCACATGGACCCGCCGGAGCACACCGAAGTCCGAAATGAAATGTAGTCGGCCCGCAGTTCACGCCTCGGCACATCGCCCGCCTTGAAGGAAAGATCCGCGAGCACGCTCGAGCTTCCGTCGAGCAGCTTTTGATGATCGAGGGCGAGGTGGACCTCGTCGAACAGCTCTCGCGGTATCCGCTTCATGTGATCATGACT
>NZ_JADZGH010000075.1:0-27619 GCF_015865005.1 Rhodococcus sp. CX | reverse complement strand
CCGAGAAGGACGAGCCCATGATGCTCCAACTGACTCAACAGTTCTTCGGCGCATCAGACGAGGAGCTGAACGCGCGCGGCAATGCCGATCCAGAGACCGCTGCGGCCGCCTTCATGGAGTCAGCGATGGCGTTCAACTCTTACTTCAGCGAACTCAGTGCGAAGCGCCGGGCCGAGCCGGCCGACGACTTGGCGACGCACATCGCGAACAGTCGGATCGACGGCGAACCGATCAACGACGGCTATGCCAACGGCTGGTATATCGCAGTCGCTGCCGGCGGTCACGACACGACGACGTCCTCGATTCTGCATGGCCTCCATCAACTGGCGCTTCACCCGAAGTTGCTCGAAGAGCTCCGCAATGACTTGACTCTGGTCCCGGGGTTGGTGGAGGAGAGCGTCCGATGGGCAACGCCGGCCAAGCACTTCGTGCGCACTGCTATGGAGGACATCGAGCTCGGTGGCGCCAGTGAAGAAGGGGGACCGAGTGATGGTTCTGTGGGCGTCGGGCAACCACGACGAGGAAGTATTCGAGAACCCTGAGACCTTTGATATCAGGCGCACCACTCGACATCTCGCTTTCGGATCTGGCATCCATACCTGCGTCGGAATGCACCTTGCCAAGCTTGAAATGCGAATCCTGTTCGAGGAATTGATTCCGCACATGAAGTGCCTCGAGGTCGTCGGCGAGCCGAAAGCGGTGCGAACCAACTTCGTCGGTGGTTTCAAGAGCCTCCCGGTGCAGATCACCAGCACCGCGAGTTGAGGTCTTCCGGGACCGCATCCTGCGGTCCCGGAAGACCTCAACTCGCTCAACTGGCAAGCGCGAGACAGTCTTACAAGGGAACACAAGAACTTGGAACGCCCGAGCAGCGCGGCAGTTTGCCCCGATCTCGAAGCGTTGCGTGAGCAACGGATGCGGGTCGCGGCAATGTTCAGCGCGGCTTCGCGGAATCGAGTCGTTCACACGTCCTCGGCGGCACACGCGGCGGGCAGAACCGCTGAAGTACACAATAATATTGTGCCCAATTACCAAGGATGCGAAAGAGTCTCCCGACATGCACACGGATCGATCCATCGGTCGGAGGGAAGGAACAGAGTCGTGACTGTTACCAGGGACGCCGCTTCGGCGGAGATGGCGGCAGATCTGCAGCGCCTGAAAGATATCGAGGAGATCAAGCGCCTCAAGGCACGCTACTTCCGATACGTCGACCTCCACTGGTGGCCGGAGTTGCGGGAGTTGTTCACCGACGATGCGGTCTTCGAGATCGGGGAATCGACTACTTCGCCGCGGACTGCCGACGAGTTCATCGCCTCGATCGAACGGCACCTCGGTCAGGCGATGAGTGTCCACCATGGGCACATGCCCGAGATCGAGATCGTCGGCAGTGATACGGCGCATGGGATCTGGGCTATGTTCGACAGGGTCGAACCCGGCTCGGACAGTGAATATCCCGTGCTGACGGGCTTCGGGCACTATACCGAGGAGTACCACAAGGTCGGCGGTCGGTGGCGTATCGCGCGCTTACGGCTGACCCGACTCGCGCGTTCGGTCGACGGTCGTGTGGTGGACGGGTCCGAGGTGCGAGGGCGCCGAGACTTCGTCGAACCGTAGCTCTTCCGTCCGCCGACCGGCTTTCCCGCTACGGCGATCGCGGTAGTGGGAAAGCCGGCCTGGTCGAAGGCAGGCCCATCACCGGCATGGTTTCGGATGCGCTCGACCAACTGCGCGTGCGGCCTCTAGAACAGGCTGCAGGCCGGCCACCTTGGCCAGCCAGTCCTGTCGCGACGTGATGTCGGAGCAGAAGTTTGCCTCTACGATGACCGCTTCGAAGCCCTCCTTTGCCGATTCCACAGTGCGTTCGGCGATTTCCTCGACCGTGAGGAGCTTTCCGGCTGTGGACTGCAGTGCAGCTCGGTAGATGACGTTGAGGGGTTCGAGGTGCGCGGGGCGCACAGCGTTCATTTCGGCGAGTGTATCGGCGGCCTGGGTGATGGGCATCGAGCCGGGATTCCACAGGTCGTAGTGCAGGGCGGTGCGACGCAATCCCTTCTCGGACCACATGCCGGACATCAGGCGCGGGTGCGGCTTCTGGAAGGGTTTGGGCCGCACGATCGACAGAGGCACATCGAAGAATTCGCCGTGGTGTTCGACTGGGTCATCGACCCAGCATTTCTTCAGTACCTCGACGAACTCGTCGATCCTTCGACCTCGGGTTCGTGGGTCGACACCCACGGCACGGTGCTCCTCGTGAGACCAGCCGACACCGAGCCCGATCGCCGTGAGCCGTCCCTCGCTGAGTTGATCGATGGTGGCGAGTTCGTTGGCGAGTTGTACAGGCCAGTGATTGCCCGCGACCAGGACGCTGCTGCCGATGCCGATGCTCTCGGTCCATGCCGCGACAGCGGACATCATTTCGAGCGGTGCGTAGACGGACTGGTAGACCTCGGGTTGTGCGGCAGCACTGCCGCCGTACTCGCCTCCCTGTTCCAGGGCATACATGAAGTGGTCCTGTACCCACAGGTGTGCGAACCCCATGTCCTCGGCTGCCTGCGCGACATCCTTGATCACGTGCATATCGACCACGGGTCCGAGCTGAGGCAGGACCAATCCGACGCTTGTCATTCTCGATCCGTTCAGGAGGAGGGGCGGTCGACGAACTCGACGAGGTTGCCATCGGGGTCGCCGACGAGAGCAATCCTGACGCCCGGACGCACTTCCGTCGGTCCCTCGACAACCTTCTGACCGGAGTCTTCAACGGCCGCCAGCAGCGCATCGAGATTGTTGACCGAGACGGTCCAGTAGCGCAGACCGGTGGAGTCTCCGAGTCCTCCGGGCACAGCCCGTCCACCGGGTTCGCTTTCGAACTCGACGATCTTGAGTACGCAGTCGCCTACCTGGAAACGCTTGACCAGAAAGCCGTCCATCGGCACGTCGGGCAGCGCCGGGAATCCGAGCACGTTTCCGTAGAAGTTCACCATCGCGTCCTGGTTGACGGTTACGAGGCCGATATCGATGGTCGGCTTCACGAGCTGGGCGGCGGGCATGAGGGCTCCTCGACGGCTGGCGAAATTGGGGATTTAGTCGTTATCTAAACAATATATAGCAAGACAGATCGATGTGTTCCAGATTACGATATTTTTGCCGCTTGCCTATCGAGGAGGGTGTTCGTGGAGATCGCTCCGAGGGTTCTCGTTGTGACCAAAGGTCATGCCTACGACCGTAATGCGTTCAGCGCGATGCTCGATTCGCTGCCGAACCTGGAATGCACACAGGTAGAGCAACCCGCCGCTCAACTGCACTTCGCCGGCGTCGAGCCGGAACGCTGGGACGCGTACCTGATGTACGACATGCCGGGCTTCGCCTTCAAGCCCGATCACTCCATGCCCGGGGTGTTCGATCCCCCGGAAACCTTTCGCGAAGACTTCACCTCGCTGGTGGAGCGTGGGCACGGCTTCGTGTTCGTGCATCACGCGCTCGCCGCGTGGCCGACCTGGGACCGGTACGCAGAGATCATGGGCGGACGGTTCCGGTTCATCCGCGATGAGCAGAATCCCGACTCGGGTTACCGCCACGCGGTGGAACAACGGGTCACACCGGCCTCCGATGTCGCACGGGCGCACCCCATCCTCGCCGGTCTGCAGGATGGATTCACCATCACCGACGAGCTCTACCTCAACGAAGTTCACGACGACGCGATCACGCCCCTGCTGACGACGGACGCCGAGCTCACCGACCGTACGCTCTGGTCCACATGGAACGCGGTCGTCGGCCGCCGGGACACCAACGACGGCTGGCAGCATCCGACCGGCACCGGCACGGTCGCATGGGTCAGGGATCACCCCCGCAGTCGGATCGTCTATCTGCAGTTCGGCGACAGCGCCGCGGCGTTTGCGAACCCGTCCTACCGGCGGCTTCTCGCAAACTCTCTCAACTGGGTATCGGACAGAAGGAGTTTCAAGTGAGCAAGGATGACCTCGTGGATCCGTTCCGACTCGACGGCGAAGTCGCGGTGATCACCGGTGGATCGCGAGGGATCGGACGGGCGATCGCAGAACTGTACGCAGCCCGGGGTGCAGATGTGGTCATCTGTGGACGCAATGAGGCGCTGGGAAAGCAGGCGGCTGCCGAGATCGCCGGATCGGTGCAGTTCATCCGGGCAGACGTCACCTCCGAGGAGGACGTCCGGGCACTCGTTCACTCGGTAATCGACGAGTTCGGCTCGCTGACCGTTCTCGTCAACAACGCCGGTCCAACCGACCTGCTGCACAGCCGTGATGTCGACGGGCCGATCGGTCATATCTCACTGGAGAACTGGCGCAGAGTGCTCGACCGGACCCTCACCAGTGCCTTCCTACCCTCTCGCTACGTCCTTCCTGTGATGCTGGATCAACAGCACGGAGTGATCGTCAACATCTCGTCTTTGGCTGCAGCACAAGCGATGCCGGGATTCGACACCTACTCGGCGAGCAAAGGGGGATTGGAGGCGTTGACCCGCTCGATCGCGAGCGGGTACGGCCATCTCGGAATCCGCTGCAACGCGATTCGTGTCGGAAGCATTGCTGTCGATCACGGGGACGGCAGCAGGAGGCGTTACGCGGCCGAAGACAACGCTCCTGACGCCTGGCGCCGAGCGGTACCACCCCCGGAAGGACATCCGGCTGACATAGCCCATGCGGCACTCTTCTTGGCCGCACCCGCTTCGGCGTACGTCACCGGCACGGTGCTGCCCGTCGACGGTGGTCTGGGAGCGCGGTCGCTGATGCCGTGGCAGACTCCACGACCGGAGATGCTGGCGAAGATGGACGGCTGAGTTCGTTCGAGGAATGTGACGGCCGACCGCACCCGAGGTGTCCACGAACCCGGTTCGAACGACGAGGGGGCTTGCACCCACCGGGTGCAAGCCCCCTCGACTGTCAACTCAGTGCACGGTAACGGTGCCGGCAGCGCCGTCGACGGTGAGCTTGGCTCCGTCCTTGATCTTCTTGGTGGCCCCGCGCACGCCCAACACGCAGGGGATGCCCAGTTCGCGGCTGACGATGGCAGCATGACTCATCGGAGACCCGACATTGACCACCACTGCCTCCGCGGACGTGAAGATCGGGGTCCAACCCGGATCGGTGAGCGGAGCGACAAGGATTTCGCCGGGCTCGAGATCGGGGGCATCTTCCGGATCGGTGATGATGCGCGCTATGCCGGTCGCCGTTCCGGCACAGGCGCCCAGGCCGTGGAGTACCGTTCCGGCTCCGGCCGGCTCGAGATCCGGATCCTTCTTCTTCTGCCAGGTGGTGACCGGGGGAATTTCGCCGTTGATGAAGAAGGGCGGCTCCAGTTCGTCGAGAGCGTCGTACCATTCCCACCGCTCGGCGATCACCGGAACGAACGACCGAGGATTCTCGATGAAGCTGTCGAGCTCCGATTCCAGCAGCATCGAGATGTCGTCGGGACGGCCGAGGACACCCTTGTCCGTGTAGCGACGCCCGAGTTCCCAGATCGGCAGTCGTGCTTCGTGGAGGACACGGATCGTATTGGTCTTGCCCTGCTCCCGCGAGCGCGAGTACAACTCCGCGGAGCGCAGCACCGCCTCGAGCTGAGCCAGAGCCTCCGCGTCACCTTCGAGCCGACGGCGGATCTGCTCGGTCAACTCCTTGCGCTCCCGGCGCAACCGGTCGGCCTGGACGGAGGGAGACTTGCTCTCGTCCTGCAAACGCATCCGGTCGATCATCCCGAGGGGAATCCGGCGATGGGTTTCCCACGTCTTCGGAGTCGCGGACCATTCTTCGGTCGAGCGCGACCCGAACTCGTAGAGGAATCGGTCGAACTGGGTGACGAACTCGGCTGCGGCCTCGCTCGAACCGGCCCGAAGTCTGTCCTCCAATCCGTCGATGCCCTTCTCGAATTCTGCGGTGAGCTCGTCGTCTTCTCTGACCAGGCGACCGAGCTTCCACATTGCTTCGTTCGGGGCAGCGGAGGCGATGTCACCGAGTCCGCCCATGAGCTTGATAGCCAGACTCGGGTCGCCGAGGCCGGCAACGGCCTGATCGAGCGCTCCGGTCACCACAGAGCCCTCGTACACCATCCGTAGGTGGGTGCGCAGGATCTGCGCGTACGGGTCGCGCATGATCTGCCGCTCGCGAGCGAGGAGTTCGGCGTCGGACAGGGCGCTGAGATCCGGACGCTCTGCACGAAGCTTGGCCGCCTGCTCCTTGTGCTGCTCGATATCGGGTCGAGCCGTCTCGCTCAGAACACGTTGCACGGTAGCCAGAATGCGGTCGGTGTACTCGGGCTTGGCATCGTCAGGATGCGGTACGTATGGCGGAGCTTCGATTTCCCCGAGATAGGTTCGGTCCATCAACTCCGGGCTGGCGCCCGGCATCCGTGCACCGAAAGTTCGGGAGTTCGACAGATTCAGGTAGATGTATCCGTGGACCATTCCCTGGATGTCGATGAGATCCTCACGGAACTCGTCGATGTCGAAGGCGCCGAACTCGACCAGTGCCTGCTTCCATTCACGCTCGGCCGGCGGTCCGCCGATCATGCTCCACATCAAAGGTGTTGTGACGCTTGCAGAAACCTCTCCTACGTTGGCTCGCGTGTAGACCGGCCATCGCTCGCTGATCGGAGTGTCCACGATCCAGCGTCGCGTGATATCGACCATTGCACTCTCCCTCGCTGTGATTCAGATCTCATGCATTTAACTCCATTGATCTACTATTTGGCAATAGACGTTTATTGTCGCTTGCCGTAGCGCGGAAGGTGGCAGCGTGTGCGTGATCAGCCCTGCTGTGCGGCAGGACTCAGTCGCCCAGTACCACCCGCTTGAGCCGGGTCAATTGCGTACGGCTGCACCTCCAGTGACCGTTTTCCTTGCGGTACTCCTCGGTGTAGTGGCCCCACCCGGTGTGCGAGACGTACTCGCTGTCATCGGAGGTCTTCTCGACCAAGTCGTACATCGGCCAGACTGCCCGGGCGTGGGTGTTGTCGATGATCTCTACTTCTCCGAGGTGGACCTGGTGAATCGAGAGATTCTTCTCGAAGTGTCGTGCTGCCGCGGCGACGAACTCATCTCGAGACCGAGGGCTGGAGGTGGACTCGCCGAAGTCGATCACGAGGTCCTCGGTGAAGAGGCCGGCGAAACCTACCCAGTCTTTGGTGTCCACGAAGCGGCAGTATCGGGCCTTGATCTGCTTGATCTCCTCGATCGCCTCGAGGCGATCGATGCGGTCCTGCAACGACAGTTCCTGCATGAACGGTCCTTTCTCGCGAAATGTGCTCCCTGCGCTGTGTTTCGGTCACTGCATCCGGCGGGATGCAGCAGGACGTCGTGGCCGGGTACACAACGCCACAGCCTCGGACCCGTCTGCGTCCACGAGCCGGCCATTTGGTCAGCCCAATCGGGCGACTCCACCGGAGAGGACAACCTCGTCGTCCCGGCCTCGCACGCGGAAGTGCACTGTCGCATCATCGACGTCCCACAGATCCACGTGCAGATCGTCACCCGGCCACACGGGGGAGGCGAAGCGAGCCCGGATCGAACGGATCCGGGTGGGGTCGCCCCCGACTGCCTCCAACACGGCTCGTCCGGCGAAACCGAATGTGCACAAACCGTGGAGAATCGGTGCGTCCATGCCGGCCTTCTTCGCGAACGAAGGGTCGGAATGCAGCGGGTTGTAATCGCCCGAGAGTCGGTAGATCAAGGCTTGGTTCTCGGCCGTGCGGTAGCTGATGGTCTTGTCCGGGTTGCCTTCCGGCGTCGATGTGTTCGATGAGGGTCCACGATCCCCGCCCCATCCGCCCGCCCCCTTGAGGAACAGCGAAGCGCGACTGCGCCACAGCGGAGTGCCGTCTGTTCCTACCCCCTCGGTCTCGGCTACGACGAGGGCAGCCTTCTCCTTGTCCCACAGTTCGGCTATCCGGGTGGTGGCTGTGGCAGTGCCGTCCACCGGCAGAGGGGCGACGAGTTCGATCTCCTGCTCGGCATGGAGCAGGCGCGTCCAGTCGATCTTGCCGGCTCTCTTGAGGACGCTGAAGTCGACGCCGAGAGTTACCGGCATGGTCGGAAGCATTGCCTGCTCCACGCCTGCAGTGTTGTTCGTTGTGTAGGTGAGGTCGCCGGTACCGGCTCCGACGCCGAGCGCGTAAAGCATGCAGTCACGTGCGGTCCAGGTAATCGTTCTCGGCTCGGAGGATGCCCCGACTGCTCGTGGATCGAGAGACATGTCCAACTCCTAATTGTCGTGTAATAGACTATCTAGAAATCTAGCATCCGTTGGCGCGTAGTACACCTCCTCGGAGACGATGTCGATCCCGCCGGCTTTCCGGTGACCTGCAGATCGGATGCTCGACGGTCGTCAGGGTGAGGGATCTCGGCCGGTCGCGACGTGGAGGCCGAGGGGCTACGGGAGCAGTTTCGGGCAGGAGTGCCTGGAGATGAAGATTACGGTCGAGTATCCCGTCGATGGGGCCGAGGTCGGGCTGCTGACGAAGCGAGGAATGGATGCGGTCGTACGTCGGGTCGACGAGCTCGACCTCGATGTGATCGCCTTTACCGAGCATCCGGTTGAAGGGCCTCGAAGGCTACGCCGACTCGTACCTGCATCGAGTTGATTCGCCGTCCGGCCGGCCCTCGTCGAACCATGGCCGCGGTCGGGGGTGCCGTAGATGTGCTTCATCCGCTAAAGTCGATTCATAAACAGTCGCGTATTCGACTAATTGAAACCAGGGAAGGTGCGCATGCGCGAAGCATGGATCATCGACGGTGTTCGAACGCCCCGCGGCAAAGGTAAGCCGTCCGGCGCACTGCACGGCGTACACCCGCAGGAACTGTTCGCCGGTGTCTTGAATGCTCTGACCGAGCGCAGCGGTGTCGACCCTGCCGATGTCGAGGATGTCGTCGCGGGCAACGGGGAGCATGCCGGGGAACACGCCAACGACATCGCACGGTCGGCGGTGCTTACGGCCGGATGGCCGGTCACGGTCCCCGGACTCACTCTCAACCGGTTCTGCGGTGGTGGACAGCAGGCGGTCACCGTGGCTGCCATGGGAGTGCGGTCCGGATGGCAGGACGTGGTTGTTGCAGGCGGTGTCGAATCGATGTCGCGGCACTCGTACGGTGCACCGCTCGACGGCGGAAACCCGCAACTGCGTGAGAGATATCCTCTTGTTCCGCAGGGTATCTCGGCAGATCTCATCGCTACCCTCGAGGGCTTCGATCGGGACACGGTGGACAGCTTCGCGGTACGCAGCCAGCAAGCGGCAGCGCATGCGATCGCCGAGGGCCGGTTCGACCGCAGCGTGGTGCCGGTTCTCGGTGACAACGGCGAGGTGCTGTTGAAGGTCGACGAACATCCCCGTGCTGGTACGACCTCGGATTCGCTGGCGGCACTACCACCTTCGTTCGCCCGATCGGGTGCCAAGCCCCGCGATCCCGACGGCAGGTCGTACGACGACATGGCCCTCGCCACGTACCCGCAGGTATCCGAGATCCGGCACGTACATCACGCAGGAAACTCGTCGGGTGTCGTGGACGGTGCCGCCGCGATACTGGTGGCTTCGGACGACTATGCCCGTGCTCACGGACTGCGACCGAGGGCTCGAATCGTGAGCACCGCCGTGGCCGGTGCCGAGCCGGTGATCATGCTCACCGCTCCCGGACCGGCCTCGGAAATGTGCCTCGCCAAGGTCGGGATGAGAGTCGAGGACATCGACTTGTGGGAGATCAACGAAGCCTTCGCCGCAGTGCCCCTGAAGGTCATGCGTGACCTCCGCATCGAGGAAGACAAGGTCAACGTCAACGGCGGCGCGATTGCACTCGGGCACCCCATCGGTGCAACAGGAGCGATCCTGATCCAGACGGTGCTCGACGAACTCGAGCGGCGTGATCTCACCACGGGCCTGGTGACAATGTGCACCGGTGGTGGCATGGCGACCGCGACGATCATCGAGCGTCTGTGACCACGGGGAGAGTCATGACCGACTACAGAACCGTCCTCGTGGAACGGACGGGCCACGTCGCCGAACTCAGGCTGAACCGGCCCGACACTCTCAATGCGTTCGACGACGATCTGATCAACGAATTGCCCGGGATCCTGGTCGATCTAGCCCGTGACACGGAGATCCGGGCGGTCGTGATGACCTCGACGGGCCGTCACTTCTCTGCCGGTGGTGATCTGGACACGATCGTGGCCGGTCATGAGGACCTCAACACGTTGATGCGCGGGGTCGACGACGGTCGCCGGCTTTTCCGGGCCTTCACGGACTTCCCGAAGCCGGTCGTAGTTGCCCTGCATGGCAGTTGCTTCGGCGTGGCCACGAGCCTGGTGCTCACGGCTGACGCCGTCGTAGCCACACCCGACGCCGTGCTGTCGGATCCCCACGTCCATATGGGCCTGGTGGCAGGTGACGGCGGGTGCGTCGCCTGGCCGCTGAGTGCCGGACTGGCCCGAGCCAAACGGCAGCTGTTGTGGGGCGAGCCGGTAACGGGGCAACAGGCCTACGAACTGGGTCTGGTGTCGGACCTGGCCGAGGACAATGCGGCCGCACGGGAACTCGCCTTCGAGTTGGGGCGCCGGGTGGCATCACTACCGCCGGTAGCGGTGCAGCTGACGAAACGCAGCCTCAATCGCGTGCTCGCCGCACGGACCGACGCCGTGCTCGACACGAGTTTCTACCTGGAAGCACTGAGCAACAGGAGTGCGGACGCCCTGGAGGCGGTCAGCGCATTCCGAGAGAAGCGGGAGGGACGATGGACCGGCGCCTGAGCCAGACCCTGGATGAAGATATCGTGCAGTGGGGCACTGAAGTTGTCGAAGGGGAGTACGCCGGCCACCGCGGCCTGCTGTACGAAACCTCTCCCGGCTCGATTGTCGCGATGCTGGATCACACCGGTCGTTGGACAGGGCGTGACTACGTCGTCCAGGGCGACCGGCGAATCAAACATGACGAATTCGTGGCCGCGATCCCGGAGGCGGCTGCTCTGCTTGCAGCGCAGGGCGTCGGTCCGGGCGATCGGGTGATGCTGCTGGCCTACAACTCACCGGAGTTCATGTTGGCGACGTGGGCTACCTGGTGGCTCGGTGCCGTACCGGTCTACGCGAACCGGTGGTGGAGCAATACCGAACTGGACCATGCCCTGTCCCTGACCGAGCCGTCGGTAGTGGTCAGTGACATGCCCGAGCTGATCTCGGCACGACGGGCGGTCGACATCGCGGGCCTGGCCGCGGCGTACGAACGACGGGGTCCCACGCCGGAGGCATACCCGACGGAAGAGATCGACGCGCCGGCATTGATTCTGTTCACCTCCGGCAGCTCGGGGGCGCCGAAAGCCGTAGAGCTCTCGCACCGTTCGGTCATCGTCAACCAGCACAACCTGCTTGCACGCTCTCGACGACTGCCCCACCTGCTCGATGACGACGCACCGCAGTCGGTCAGTTTGGTGTGTACGCCGCTGTTCCATATCGGAGGTGTGTCGAACATCCTCACGAACCTGATCACCGGTGGCCGGCTTGTGCTGACCCGTGGGAAGTTCGACGCCGGAGAAATTCTCGGCCTCATCCAAGACGAGGGCGTGCAGAACTGGGGTGGTGTGCCCACGATGGCGACACGGGTGCTCGAGCATCCCGACTTCGATTCCTACGACCTGTCCACGATGCGCTCGTTTCCGCTCGGCGGTGCGCCGTTGCCGTCGACGCTGCTCGAGCGGATGACTCGCAAACTTCCTCAACTCCGGAAGCGTGGCTTGGCCAACACGTGGGGGATGACCGAGTCCGGCGGGTTCGTCACCGTGGCCGGCAATGCCGATCTGGAGAAGTATCCCGGAACTGTCGGGCGTCCGTACCCGTGCGTCGAACTGCGAATCGACGGTCCCGACGAGAAGGGGTCCGGTGAAATTCTGGTGCGTTCTCCAACGGTGATGCTCGGCTATCTCGGTCTGGACGACGGCACCATCAGTGAGGACGGCTGGCTGCGTACCGGCGACCTCGGG
The DNA here is from genome assembly GCF_015865005.1 of Rhodococcus sp. CX. Taxonomy (NCBI): domain Bacteria; kingdom Bacillati; phylum Actinomycetota; class Actinomycetes; order Mycobacteriales; family Nocardiaceae; genus Rhodococcus; species Rhodococcus sp. CX. The sequence continues at coordinate 15,636 of NZ_JADZGH010000075.1, read as the reverse complement.
CACATCAACGAGGAGGGGTATCTCTTCCTCGACGGCCGCAGCAAGGACATTGTGATCCGGGGTGGGGAGAACATCGCCTGCGTACATGTCGAGAAGGCGCTGTTGGATCATCCGGATATCGTCGAGGCAGCGGTTTTCGGAGTGCCCCACGAGGATCTCGGCGAGGAGTTGGTGGCGGCAGTGATGCACCGCCCCGGCGCGGCGGTCGGCGCCGAGGAACTCACCGAGCACTGCCGTACCAGGTTGGCCTACTTCGAGGTGCCCACACTGTGGCGAATCGACGACCAGCCCCTGCCGACATTGGCGGGGGAGAAGCTGAACAAGAAGGCGATCCGCGAGACGTTCCTCGCATCGCGGGCAGGAGGCCGATCATGCACCTGAGCGCAGCGGACGAGTACTTCACCCATCAGACCTCGCTACCGCACGCGATGGTCGCTACCAGCGACCCATCGTGGCGGGAGCGCTACTGGGTGAGTTTCCAGGACACGCAGGGGGGCGACACCGTGCTCACCCTCGGGATGGGGAAATATCCCAATCAAGATGTTTTCGAGGCCTTTGTGTGCCTGTCGCACAACGGTACCCAGCGCAACCTCCGGTTGTCGCGGACACTGCTGCCCGACGCCGAGATGAGCGTCGGACCTCTTTCGTGCGTAATCGTCGAGCCGCTTCGCGAGTTGCGGTTCCTCTTGGACGAGAACGACACAGGGATCAGTTTCGACATCACCTTCGATGCCACGATGGAGCCGTTGCTCGAGGGCCGATTTTTCCAGGTCAGTCGGGCACGGGTGACGTACGACGCCATCCGATACGTTCAACACGGGCGCGCTCGCGGCACCCTCACCACCCCCGAGGGGGTGATAGAACTCGATCCTGACCGGTGGTGGGCCGAGCGGGACCATTCGTGGGGGACCCGCCCGCTTCCCCGCGCCGAGGGCCAGCCGCCCGGTAATCGCCCGGAATGGAGGATGCTGGCATTCGCGCCGCTGCAGCTGCCGGACTTCGCCGTCCACCTCTATCTGCAGGAGTCCGCACCCGGACAGCCGGTGCACCTCAGTGCCGGCATCGTCCCGCCCGTCGGCTCCGGCAAGGAATTCCCGGCGATCGTCGGCGTCGAGCACGATCTGCAATGGGTCGAGGGGGCTGCAGCCCCGACACTGGCAGGGGGGCAGCTTTCGCTCCTGTTGCACGGCGGTGACCGTATCGATCTCGGTATTCGCGCACTGAAGGGACGAGCACACCTGCGTGGTGGCGGCTACGAGGGCTGGAACGGCTGGATGCAGGGTCACTGGCGTGGGGACCTGACGTCCGAGCACGACGAGTGGGATCTCACCGATACCGCCAATTTCTACCGATTCGCCAAGGCCGGCAGCGACCACCTCGTCGAGGTCACCCACGACGGGGCCGTCGGTTACGGAATCATCGAATACATGGTCCTGCCGGGCTATGGGCGTTACGAAGAGGCATTGCCCCCCGCGAGGCAGCCATGAGCACGCTGCGCGCGACCCTGCAGGGGTTTCTCACGGAACGACTTCCGGACCACGCGGACCTCGAGGTTACCGAGCCGCTGCGGCTCGGAGGTGGGAGTTCACAGGAGAATTGGTCCTTCGATCTGAGCTGGGACCGGGGTGGTGCCAGGCAGGTGACGCCGCTGCTCTTGCGCCGCGAACCTGCTTCCGGGGTGGTGGACACCGCTCGGGACGCAGAATTCGAATTGCTGAGAGTACTTGGTACGACCGATGTTCCGGTAGCGAAGGTGCACTGGATCGATGACGGCGCGGTGTTCGATCGCCCGTCGATGATCGTCGAGCGGCGCAGTGGGGCCGCCCATCGAGGAGTTCTGCGTGACACCGATCCCCTCGATCTCGGTGAGCATGCCCGCCTGCGGCTCGCCGGTCGGCTCGCCGAGTTGATCGCGCAGGTTCACCGAGTCGATGTCGAAACACTGGGTCTGGACCGGATTCTCCCGAATCCCGGCAAGAACCCGGCCGAGGCCGAGCTCGAGCGCTGGGAGACGGAACTGGACAAGGTCGAGTTGGAGCCTCAACCCGCGCTCCGTTTCGTCGCCCGGTGGCTGCGCGATCACATCCCCCCGCCGCCGGAGCGGCTCGTACTGGTTCACGGGGACTTCCGGCCGGCCAACGTGCTGGTACACGAAGGTCGTCTCGAAACTCTGCTGGACTGGGAGTTGGCGCACCTCGGCGATCCGGTCGACGATCTGGGATGGTACACGTGCTCGATCTACTCTCGTGAGCATTTCCTTCCGGGTCGCTGGCAGGTGGAGGACTTTCTGTCCTGCTACGTCACAGCGATGGGAACGGGGCAGGTCGAGTCCGGCCGGCTGCACTTCTGGCAGGTGATGGCGAGCTTCCGGCTCGCGATCATCGCGCTCGCCGGCATTCGGAACTTTTGTCTCGGTGACACCGATCGTCCCGCAGCTCCGGCAGACCATGTGGCCCGCCACGCACTCGCGGACACGGGACAGGTGGGTCGCCACCGGACCGGCATGGAGGCGAAACGATGAGACCGCTCCCCTCGGAGATCATTGCGGGAATCCGCCGCATCCTCAAGGAGTCCATCGAGCCCGAGCTGACCTCAGGTCATGCTCGCTCACGGCTCGAGGAAGTACGGGCGGTTCTCGCTCAGATGGACTGGGATGACTTCGGTTTCACGCTGGCCTCGCGAAACCGTGCTCTGGCCGGCGTGCTGGAGGAAATCCAGGCCTGGCGCGTCGCCGATCCTGCGCGCAGCACTGTCATCCCCGACGTGGCTGCTGCGCTTCCCGGACACGATCGCCTGGCCGCTCACCAATCGTGCTTCGAAGAACTGGCGGGATCCGTTGTCGCCCTTGTCGACCCGCTCGGTGATTGGGTGACCGCTCACCCCGAAGACAGTGACGCGGCACGGTTGAGGAAAGAACTTCTCGAGGCGCTGTAACCCCTCGATCCAGGAAGTAGCCGATGGATCCGGCGGGATCTCTCGACGGTACTGGCGGCCAACTGCTCCGCCAAGTACTCTAGATCTAGATATTCATTCACTAGAGTTAATGTGAGGAGGTGGATGTGGACACCAACGACCACAAGTTGACCAGGGATGAATTCCTCGGTCAGGCAAGGAAATTTCTGGAAGGACTCGTCGCCGCTCGCTCGGATCGGAACGTCGACCGTGCTGCAGAGCCGACTCTCGAAAAGGCCGATCGAATCGCCCTCTTCTCCGGTTCCTCCTCCGACGAGGTGCAGGCCGCCGTGGAGTACCAGCGTGCCCTGTACGACGCCGGCTACGGCTGGATCAGCGGGCCGGTGGAGGACGGCGGCGCCGGTTATCCGGTGTCGTACGAAAAGGCGTTCGCCGGCCTCGAGCGTGGCTTTGCGATCCCTTCCAAGGCGCCGCTCTCGGTGAGCCTGGGCATGGTTGCGCCGACCGTCGCCCAGTTCGGATCGCCGGAGACCAAACAGCGCTGGCTTCGTGCACTGCGCCGTGCGGACGCGATCGGTTGCCAGCTCTTCAGTGAGCCGGCAGCCGGATCCGACCTCGCCGCGGTACAGACGCGCGCCGTCCGCGACGGTGACGAATGGGTCCTCAACGGGCAGAAGGTGTGGACGTCCGGCGCCCACTATTCCGACGTCGGTATTGCACTGACCCGTACGTCGAACGGGTCCCGTCATCGAAACCTGACTGTATTCGCGGTGGACATGCACGCGCCCGGCGTCGAGGTCCGCCCCCTGCGTCAAATGACTGGTGGCGCCGACTTCAACGAGGTCTTCCTCGTCGACGTCCGTGTCCCGGACACCGACCGACTCGGTGAGGTCGACGGTGGCTGGAAGGTCGCCATGGCAATGCTCATGCATGAGCGCGGCGCCATCGGCGGCTCCTCCAGCGGAGGTAGCGGTGTGTTCCGCATGGACGACCTCGCCCAGTGGTTGCACGACATCGACCGGGCCGACGACGATGCCGTCGCCCAGGCCTTCGCCAAGGTCTACTGCGGCGTCACCGCCGCAAAGGCGATGCGAGCACGCGCAGACGCGAACCTCAGGGCCAACGGCGTGCCGGGCCCGGAAATGTCGCTGGGCAAGCTCGCGCTGACCGCAAACCTGAGCGCCCTCAGCGACCTCGTCGCCCTCGCCCTGGGCCCCCGGCTCATTGCCGACAATGGCGATCACCGGACCTTCGCCTGGTCCGAATTCGTGCTGGGGGTGCCGGGCATGCGCATCGGCGGCGGAACCGACGAGATTCATCGCGACACCATCGCCAACCGGGTGCTGGGTTTGCCCAAGGAAAGTATGGCCCGCCCTGCGGCGGTCGCCAAAGACACTGGAGACAAGGAATTCTGATGGGACATCTGGACGGAAAGACCGTCATCGTCACCGGCGCCGGTCGCGGTATCGGACGTGAGCATGCGCTCCTCTTCGCGCAGGAGGGTGCGAACGTCGTCGTCAACGACCTCGGAGGCGCCCAGGACGGCAGCGGCGCCGCAGCCGGCCCTGCCGAAGAAGTCGCCCAGGAAATTCGTGACGCCGGAGGCAACGCTGTCGCGAACGGCGACGACGTTGCCGACGAGGAGGGCGCGGCGCGCATCGTGGCGCAGGCCCTCGAGACGTTCGGTGACCTGCACGGGCTGGTCAACAACGCGGGCATTCTCCGCGACCGGGTGCTGGTCAACATCTCTCCCGAGGACTGGGACCTCGTTGTCCGGGTCAACCTTCGCGGCACCTTCCTGATGACCAGGGCAGCAGGCAACTACTGGCGTGAGCAGAGCAAGGCCGGCAAGGACATCTCTGCAGCGGTCGTCAACACCTCCAGCGAATCCGGCGTCTTCGGCAATCCCGGCCAGGCGAACTATGCCGCTGCCAAGGCCGCGGTCGCCTCGCTGACACAGGTCGCCTCCAAGGAACTCGGACGCTACGGTGTCCGCGTCAATGCGATTCTGCCCCAGGCCCGCACCCGGCTGACCGAAGGAGCCTTCGGAGACGCGCTGGCAGCCAAGGAAGGCGAGTTCGATCGCTGGAACCCCGCCAACGTCTCACCGTTCGTGGTCTACCTCGCCTCGCCCACCTCGACTCTCACCGGTGAGGTCTTCCTCGTCGGTGGTTCCCGTGTGCAGCGTGTCAAGCCGTGGGAGAAGGACCCCGAGTGGAAGCTGATCACCGAGGGACGCTGGACGCTGGACGGCATCGACAAGGCCGTGGCCGAGGCCGGTCTTCCGACGGGCGGCAACACGTGGACCGCCAACCCGGGAGGGGGCAAGAAGTGACGACCACCCAGGAAACCCGCGACGCCGAGGCCTTGATGCCGGAGGCCGTCATCGACGACGAAATGATCGCGTCGATGCAGGCCAAGGTGGGTGTGAACCTTCGCATCGACCATTCGGTCAACAACGAGGAGGCTACCCGGATCGCTGTCACCAAGTTCGCCGGTGGCATCGGCGACATCAATACACTGTGGACCGACGCCGACCGCGGCACAGCATCCGACTATGGAGCACCCGTCGCTCCGCCGTCGTTCGTGATCGGCTGCTTCTCCGGAATCCAGTTCGGTTGGCCCGGCCTCGGCTCGTTCCACTGCTCCACCCAGGCGCAGTTCCACAAGCCCGTCTACTGGGGCGACAAGATTACTGCCACCTGCAAGTACGAGGGTTTCACCGGTCCCAAGCCGAGCAATTTCGCAGGCAAGACCGTGACCGACCACTTCCTCAACACCTACACGAACCAGGACGGTGAGGTTGTTGCAGAGATCCACTGGCAGGTGATGAACTTCGAGCGCGCCACGGCCCGTGGCCGTAGCAAGAGCGCGAACAACAAGTCGGATCTGGTTCTCCCGCATCCGTGGACTGCCGAGGAAATCGAGCGCGTCGAGAAGCGGATTCTCGACGAAAAGCCTCGTGGCGAGAATCCGCGCTACTGGGAGGACGTCGAGGTGGGTGACGCCCTGGACTCCCTGACCAAGGGGCCGATCGGTCTCACCGACGAAGTGGCCTTCATCGCCGGTGGAGGAACCCCGATCCCGCGGCTCAAGGCGCACGCCGCTTCGCTCGTGGATTACGACGCGCACCCGGCCTGGACCTTCCGTGATCCTGTGCTCGGTTCCGCCGAGCCGATCTATGCGGTGCACTACAATCAGGCCGCTGCCAACGCGATGGGTGTTGCCTTCCAGTACGACGTGGGCTTCCAGCGTCAGTGCTGGCAAACGCAATTGCTCACCCACTGGATCGGCGATGCCGGTTGGATCATCGACTGTGACGCGCAGTACCGCGGCTTCGTCTACCTTTCCGACGTCGTCGAACTCGGTGGCGAAGTTGTCGAGAAACTGGTCCTCGACTCCGGTGAACACGCGGTCAAGGTGAAGACGTTCGCTCGCAACCAGCGCGGCGGCGACGTGATGCCCGGTCATGCCACCCTTGCGCTCCCGACCCGAGAGGGCGCCTCGCCGGTTGCCCTCCGCGCGCGGTCATGACTCCCGCAACGATCGAAGATCGCCGCCTGCTCACCGATGCGGTGCGGGCGGCGGTCTCGGGAGCTTCTCCGCGCCCGTTCATCTCCCAGGAACAGGGATGTGGAACCGACGACTCGCTGTGGAAGACGCTCACTCAGCAAATCGGGGTTGCGGGACTGCTGGTGCCCGAGGAACTCGGTGGTGCTGGGGCCGGTGTCGCCGAGATCGCAGATGTGATAACCGAATGCGGTGCGCACCTCACACCGGTACCGGCGCTGGCAACGTTGGGAATGGCCGGAGCGCTCCTCGCGATCGCGCCCGACAGCGACACGGTCCGAGCGCTCGAAACCAGGCTCGCCGAGGGGACTCCGGCCACGGTGGCGTGGCCGAATCCTGCCGGGCCCGATCTCACCCCGCAGATGCGGGTACAGGAGTCGCCGGACGGGCCGGTACTCCACGGCCGGGCCGACTTCGTCCTCGACGGCATGGCGGCTCAGGTCGTTATCGCTCCGGCGCTCGCGACGGACGGGGTCGTACTCGTCTCGGTCGAGACCGATGCCGACGGAATCCTGCGCACACCTATGACCGCACTCGATCTCACTCGCGGCATGGCGCGAATGGCGTTCGACGGGACACCGGTGACCGTCCTCACCGAGCCGGCGCCTTCCGCGGACTTCCTGGCTCCCGGCCTGGACATCGCACTCACCTGCATGGCTGCCGAGCAGGTAGGGGTCGCTGCACGTTGCCACGACGAGGCAGTGAACTGGGCACGGGAACGGATCCAATTCGACCGACCCATCGGTTCGTTCCAAGCGATCAAACATTCGCTGGTGAACCTGCTGATGGACCTCGAACTCGCCCGATCGGTGCTCGAGGTGGCAGTGCGCGCTGCTGACACCTATCTCGACATGCCGACCGAGCAGAGCGCGCTGGCGCTCCGCACCGCGGCGAGTGCCGCGAAGGCGATGTGCGGGGACGCTGCTACCCGGCTCACGGACGAGTCGCTGCACATCTTCGGAGGCATCGGCTTCACCTGGGAGCACGACGCGCATCTCTACTTCCGGCGTGCCAAGGCACTGGACCTGATGCTCGGTGCGCCTGCCGACCACCGAGCCAGGCTCGCTGCCGCACTCGGAGTGGGGCCCTCGGCGAGGGGACGTGGCGCGTAGCGGTCGCGTCCGCCGGAACACGTCGACTCGAGCTGTGTTCCGGCGGCACGCGGGGTGCACCGCGTGCACAGAAGCCGGATCTTGGAGAGTGGGGATCGATGGTTCGAGATGAGCACGCAGACGTCCGGTTCGGGATCTCCCTCCTTCGCGTGCACCCTGCTCTGTGGCGAGATGTAGCTGTCGAAGCCGAGGCCGCGGGATTCGAATCGATATGGATGTCCGACCACCTCGTGCTCCCGGACACCTACGATCCCGGGGAATGCCCGGACGGCGAGTTACCCATTCGGCAACGTACTCCGATGTACGACGTGATGGTCTACCTGGCATCGCTGGCTGCAGTGACTTCCCGGTTACGACTCGGCACGTACGTGTATCAGCTTGCATTGCGAAACCCGTTCGTCGCCGCGCGTGCAATCACGACGCTCGACGTTGTGTCGGACGGCCGTGTGGAACTCGGCATCGGCGCCGGCTGGTCCGGTGCGGAGTGGAGCGCGATGGGCCTGAACTTTCACACTCGCGGGAAGCGACTCGACGAATCTCTCGATGTTCTCGATGGTCTGTGGACCGAGGATACATTCGCCTACAGCGGCGAGCACTTCGACTTTCCTTGTGTAGCACTGGAACCCAAGCCGGTGCAACGTCCACGACCGCCCGTTCATATCGGCGGTGAAGCTCCGGCATCCCTGCGGCGTGCCGCCAGGCGGGGCGATGGTTGGATCGGAATGCATCACACACCGGAGACTGTTGCCGTACCGATCGCGCGGTTGACTGAGGAGCGCAGGAAGGCGGGCAGGACTGGACCATTCGTCACCACGGCGGCGGCGCATCCAGGTCCGGTCGATGTGGAGGGGTGGCGACGCAGCGGTATCGACCGCGTCATCGTTTCTCCATGGACGCGATCCAGCGAGGCTGTCGAGGGGATTCGGGCTTTCGCAGACCGTCACTTGAACTGACACCGGTCCGCGATGTACATGGCGGAGCGGTGTCGGTCCGAGTGTCCTAGGAGCACACCGCCGGGGCGAGCTCGCGCCAGTGGTCGAGTGGCACCGAGTCTCCTGGTCCCAGCACTTGCAGGCAGACATGATCGGCACCGGCGTCCCGGTGCTCCGCGATTCGGCGCACCACATCCTCGACATCAGGACCGACCACCAACGCGTCGACCAGGCGATCGCTGCCACCGTCGGCGAAGTCGTCGGCGGTGAAGCCCATTCGTTCGAGGTTGCGGAGATAGTTCGGCAACGTGAGATAGACGGAGAGGTGCCCTCGCGCGAGAACCCGGCTGCGCGCACGATCCGCGGCCAGCGCGACCTTGACCTCCGGAATCAGTAAAGCCTTGGAACCGAGTATGTTCCGATGCTCGACGGTCTGCTCTGGAGTGACCAGGTATGTCAGGGCGCCGGCGCTTCGCTGACTGGCGAGCTGCAGCATCTTCGGGCCGTTGGCACCGATCAGCCGGTGCTCACGCGGAATGCCGAACGCCGTCGAGTCGAGTTCGTCGAGGTAGGCTTTCAGCCGGGTCAACGGCTTGTCGTAGACATGCCCGGCGCGCTCGGCAAGCACCGAATGGCTCACCCCGACACCTGCCAGCACTCGGCCGGGACCACGACCGTTCGCTGCCGACCATGCCTGTGCGGTGTCCTTCGCTGCGAGATCCCACATACTCAGGACGGCACTTCCGGCGTAGATGCGTTCGGTGGCGCCCACCAGGTCGCCCAGGACGGTCAGGTCACCGCGGACATCGGCAACCCAGATGGCGTCGTATCCGAGTTCCTCGACCGCGCGGGCAATTTCTCCGGCCCGGCGGCCGATCTTGCGGGCGCTGGTGAAGACCCCTGTGCCCTTCAACTGTGCCACGTGCCCTCCTGGGCAAGCTCGCGATCGTGGAAGGAAGCGCGAGGACGAAGTACGTACCCGATCATTTAAGTCTAGTAGAAAACAGTAGTGCAATAGAGCATGATGGGTATGGGGCCGGGCAGCGCTCTGTGCGCACGCGCTCTGCCGACTGAGCTTCGAACGATCCGTCGGACCGATGTCGCGCCCGTCGCGATCCATGCGCCGACGCGTCATGTCGAATGCCGCGACGCCCACCGCCACGTTGTCCCAGCGACGGAAGGAACGACACCAGTGTTGAGTCCCTATGACGAACTCCCGGTACATCAGACGCCGTATCCGCTGAGCGTGGTCGACAATACCGACAACGCGTTCGACGACGGCTACTTCTTCGGTGCGTTCAGCGCCGAAGACCGAATGTTCTGCTTCTCAGGCCTCCGGATCAACCCCAACACCGACATGGTCGGTGGCTATCTCGGCGTGATGCACAACGGTATCCAACGTACCGTCCGATTCAGCCGGACCTGGCGGCAGCTGTGCGAGACAACGGTCGGACCGTTCCGGCTGGAAGTGGTCGAACCCTACCGGCACCTGCGGATCACGCTGGCGGAGAACGATTCGAATCTGTCCTGTGAGCTCAATTGGCGCGGACTGGCACCCGCTTTTCTCGAGGCACATCACCTCGCGACCAACCGGGGACGGCCGACCACCGACCAGTCCCGCTATGCGCAGCCGGGCGCTGTCGACGGCTGGATCGAAATCGACGGCAAGCGAACCGAAGTCGACCCCTCCCATTGGTACGGCAGCCGCGACCATTCGTGGGGTGTCTACTTCGACCGACCACCGCTCGCTGCGGCCCCGAAGTGGCTGCCGCCGTATGAACCTGGAGGTGTTCCACGCGCCCTCCGCTTCTGGACCCTGTTCGGTGCAGGCGATCTCGCGGGGTTCTACGCCATCCACGAGGATCCCGAGGGACGGCAGGTGCCGATGAACGACACGTTCGGGACACCGTTCGAAGGCCGCTTCAGCATCGGCTGGGACAAGGAGGTCTATCCCCTTGTCGCCGGCCGGCACGAGCTGCGAGTCGTTCCCGGCACCAGACTGCTCGCCGGGGCGACCATCACACTGACCGACAGCGAGGGCGGTACCTGGACCCAGGAAGTCGAGCCCGTGGGACCACCGTGGGTGACCTCCACGATCGGTTACCAGGGAGGCAGTTGGAAGGACGGGGGATCGATGCGGACCTACCACGGTCCTGGAGTCACGGTCGAGTGGGACGAATTCGACTTCGGTGTGCAACCGCTGGACCACGTGCAGTACAACGGCACCGTCCAGGCCGGACTGCACGGGAAGGAATATCTCTCCCGTGTCACCACGACAGCCCCGGACGGGCGGCAGTGGGTCGGAGCGGGACACACTGAGCTGTTCCTCGACGGTCCCTACCAGCCTCTGGGGCTGCGATGACCGGCAATCTCGCAGATTCGGAGTTCGTGGAAGCATGGTTCCGCGAGCGAATCGAGCAGTTGCTGCCCGACGAACCACACACGCCGACCGAAGTGAGAGTCCGCGATGTGAACCGGATGTCGCGTGGAGTCTCACGACAGACCTGGACCGTCGACGTCGAGATGGACGGCCGCTCGGTGCGCCGGTTCGCCGTGCGGCGGGATCATGAAGCCGGCAGCATCATCGCGTCCTCGCTTGTCGACGAGTTCGGTGTGTACCGTCGGCTCGAGGGCACCGGGGTGCCGGTCGCGCGCGTGCTGTGGTTCGAGGACGACCCGGAGTGGATGCCCAACGGTCGGCCGGCATACGTGCGGGAGTTGGTCGACGGTGACTGGCGACTGCCCGCACTCGACGACCATTCGCCCGAGGGCGACGCCGAGCGAATCCGGCTTTCGAAAGAACATCTCGACAAGCTTGCACTGGTTCACGGCGTCGATTGGCTACGCCAGGGCTTCGACACGATCCTGCGCGTGCCGGATTCACCCGCGCACTGCGCTCTCAACCTCATGGACCAGTGTTCGGACCAGATTGCCCGTTACGGTGTCGAGCCCAGTCCGGTCCTGGCTGAGGCAATGGCATCACTGCGCGCTCGCGCACCCCAGACCTGCGACCGGGTGGTGCTCTGCAAAGGCACCAACGGCCTGGGCGAGGAGGTCTGGCGCAATGGCCGGATCGTTGCAATGAGCGACTGGGAGATGGCAGCACTCGCCGACCCGGCGTACGACTTCGCCCAATGCCAGGAGATGATCCCCGAGATCGTCCGGGACGGTCGACGGGTCTGGGGACTGCCGGAAGCTCTGGCCTACTACGCCGAACGTACCGGCACCGAGATCGGTGTCGACCGCGTTGCCTATTATCGCGAGTTCTACGGACTCCTGCAGTTCACCTACACCCAGCACGTTGCCTGCACGGTGCGCGCCATGGAGCGCGCGCCGTTGCGATTCGTCTGGACGGCGACCGAGGTGGCTTTTCGCAGCGAGCTTCGCATGGCGAAGCACTTCGCCGGCAACCTGATGAAAGAAGGATTGGCATGATCGAACCGGACCACGATGCTGTGTTGGCGTCCGTGATCGCCGCAATCGAGGACGAGATCCTGCCGGGATGCGAGGAGTACGCGGCCAGCGTGTGCCGCACGGCGGCTCAGATGTTGCGACACGTCCGCGCGCGCCTGCGTGACGAGGGTCCCGCGCTGCTGGACGGCAACGCGGAGCTGCGGGCGCTCCTGAACGGGATGGAAACGACGACGCTTCCGGGGTCGGTCAGGACGAAGGTGGGAGAAGCCGTAGCGGCACAGCCGGTACCGGTACATCCCGACGTCACGATGCTGCGGGAGGATGCGCGCCGGCTGCGGAACGCGCTGGTCGCGGTCATCGAGTCCCTACCCGAACACCACCCGACGCGGGTTGCCGGGCGCGAGCACATCGCCGCTCAACTTCGCCGGGAAATGGCCTGGCAACAGGATGCCTTCACCGGGCCCCGCAGGTAAGGCCTCACCGCTGCGACGTACTGCATTCGCCACATTCGGGAGCTTCGGCCCGGCGTCTGCTGACATCTGGCGCTCGCCCATGCACACGATCGAGCACCGCAACGCCTCTGCGGCGACAATGTGGCGTGCACCGTTGGACCGGGCGTGATCACAGTTCTGTCCGGCGGAAAGGGTGACAATCGACGTGCGTGTCGGGTCGCATGAGATCGAGCGCCGGAGAGAAGTCGCGCGGGCGGTATCCGCACTTGACGGGGAAAGAGCAGTGACCGAACCGCGGCCGAATCGGCTGCGCATGCTCCTCGCCGGCCCTCAGAAGTCAATTTTGCGACATTCTAGATATAGACCGACTGTGTTCCACGTCATAGGATCGACTCACGACGCCGATTCGCGCGCAGCCGATTCCACTATCCAGTCTCCATCGCGACGCACAGTCCATGATCCGCTGTAATAAGCAGGAGGCACAGTCATGGTTTCCACCCCACCGAAGGAAAGCTCCCCACGGCAAGCCGCTGTCCCGGTAGATCCGGATCGGCTCTCCGACGCGGGAATCACACGGAGGGCCAAGTTCATCATCGCCGCAGCGATTGCCATCGCAATCGCAGCAGCACTCCTCATCACCGCGCTCAGGCAGGGCCCTGTGCTCGGAAGCCCGGACTTCACCATGGATCCAGAATTCAAGATCCCCACACCGCCGCACGGCACGCCCTACATGTCGATGAACAACATCATCGCCACCACCGTCATGTCGGCGTTCGGACTCATCGGGGTCGGTCTCGGAGTTCGCGAAATCAAAAGGACTGGATCGCTATTACCGTTCATGCTTGCACTCAGTGGCGCAATGATCTGCATACCTGAGGTCTTTTTCGATGTGATCGGCGCGGTGTACTTCCCGTGGAGCGATTCGAACCACGCCTATACCATCCTCGGACGGGAGATGCCGTGGTGGATCGTCGCCGGCTGGTTCGGCTACGGGGCCTTCATGATCTTCATCTACAAGCTTCTCGAGAGCAATCCACGCACCAAGACAATCTGGCTGATGTGGGCCGGCGCAGCGGTGAGTTCGGTGGTCTTCGAGGAGATCTTGCTGAGCATGGGTGTCTACCACTATTACGGCAACCAACCACTCATCATCATCTCGCAGCTTCCGTGGTGGTGGATTCCGTGCAATTCGGTCGGAGTGTTCCTGGCCGCTGCGATCGCCTACCGATACCGCGAGCGCCTGCGTGGTTGGAGATCGGTCTCGATGCTCGTGATCACTCCCCTGTCCGTCACGGCCGTTTACGGATTCATCGCTCTACCGTCCTGGATCGCAGTCAACGGCGACTACCCATGGCTGCCGACACAGTTGCTCGGGATGGCCACAATTGCGTTGGGGTTCGCGGTGTTTGCTTTCCTCCTCGATGTGGTGCTCGGTCGTCCTCCATTCCGCCCCAACTACATTCCTCCGCAGTCTGCTCTCTCTGAGCGACGCGACCAAGCAACCGGGCAGCCGGGGTCCCCTCGGTCGTCGTAGACGAGGCCGAGCAGACAGCAACTCGGCGCTCACACTCCGGTCGCACCCTCGACAGCGACAGGCCGGAGTGTGAGCGTGTGTCCGTTCGGGTTCGAGTGATGTCTCGAGGAGTCTTTCCTCTTGATTCTCTTTCGGGCCGAAGAGGCCCACCGTCAGAGACGAACTGTCGCGGACAGGCGGTGCAGGCTGCGCGGAGGCGCGAGTTGTCACCCGCAGTGGCGGCCTCGCCGGAGAGTGTTGGGCTGTTCGACCGTCGCGTGCGGACTGAGTTCTCCTCAGACCAGTGCCTACGATATCGACCTGTTCCAGTTGCCGGAGGACCGACGCGCCGGCGCGGGCGAAGGTTCGGTGGGGGCGTAGTGAAAGCCAAACTGCGCCTGTCCGAACGCATCTTCACTTGCGATGGTTGCGGCGGAGCCTCGACCGTGACCTCAACGCGGCGCGCAACCTCGCGGCGTTGGCCGGGCGTCCTCCCCGAGTGGCGGGCCGCCGGAGAACGAGCCGGATGGAAACCCGGGTAAGACCCCGCATCGCACGGGCAACGGGTAGTGCCACGGGAAGACCCGCACCCACCGGTGCGGGCGAGCGTCGACACCGTGAGGTCTCGACTCAGGGTACGTTTTCGCACGTTTTCTGAACGGTTGTCATCCCGTGGGCGGCCCGCGTGAGGAATCGAGGACTCATGAGAAGGCCGGAGATCGCGTCGGAGAGATGCGTGGGCGTAGAGAGGAACTTCGCCCGAATTCGGTAGGAGGAGACGGCCCGCCACAGGTCCTGCCACACGGTGAAGTAGGCCAAGTCGCCGACGATCACGGGTGGGCCTCCGGCGCGACGGTACGCCTCGACGAAATCGTCCCAAGCACCTGCCTGGTCGATCGACGGTTTGAGATAGGCGAGATCCTCCGACGGATTGCCGAGGTGCGAACGCTCCCAGTCGAGCAACCCCGTCAGGCGGTTGTCGGCCACCAGCACGTTGTGCAGGGCGAAATCGCCGTGCACGAGCACCTGTTCGGTGCAGTCCGCGGGAGCATTGACTCGCAGCCAGTCCAGAACCCGTTGGAATACCGGGCGGTACGGATCATCGTCGTCCCAGAGGCCCGCGAGGACGTCGGCGCGCTCGTCTATCGCCGCCAGATGATCACGGTGGCTTTGCAACGGCGGCAGTGGGGCATTCCCGAGCCCAGAGGGATCGAGCGCGTGCAGCACGCCCATCGCCCGGCCCAGGTCGCGAATCACGTCCAGTGAGGGTGGCTCGGTCCAACCCCAGACGTTACCGATTGTCCGGCCGGGCACGGCCGTCGTGGCGAAGGCAGGACCACCGAGGGCGCTCTCGTCGAACCACAAGGGCCGAGGTACGGGCACCGCGGAGGCCGCCAGAAAGGAGACGATGTCGTACTCGGGACGCAGCCCATCTGCGCGGCGCCCGGGCATGACCTTGCGAACGACGACGTCCGTGCTGATGCCGGTTGCGTCCGACACGCGGGCGCGCACCGTCTCTTTCGAGAAGCCGCCGGAGAGGCGTTGCACGTCATCGACGCAGTGAGGTCCCGTGGCGGGGGAGCGGCGGTTGAACACCGCCGAGAGGTCACTCTTGCCGATGCTGGGGGGCTGGGCCGACTCGAAACTGGTGGTCGGGTCCTCTCGCGGCTGCTGTCCGGGCGGGTCGGCGGGTGCGTTCTCGAGTTCTCGGCTGATCAGCGCGGCTACCT
>NZ_JADZGH010000074.1:9595-14917 GCF_015865005.1 Rhodococcus sp. CX | reverse complement strand
CTCGGGCGCGACCTCGGCCGGCTCCGTGGACGCTGCCGGCTCGGCGCTAGCAGCGTCGGCGGCGCCACTCCACCCCGCGGTCGACAGGGCCTCGAAGTCCAGCGCCTTGAGCTGCTCACGAGGCTGATCGAACCGAGCCGGCACGGCGGAGGCAGTATCGGCGTTGGCGGCGGACGTATTCGCCACAACGGCGGCGGTGGCAGTGGTGATCATGGCGGCCGCGGCGACGGCGGCACGCAAACGGCGCGAATATGAAACTGACATGGGTCGTGCTCCAAGATCGGCCGAGCGGGTTCGGCCTCCGAAACTGGCGGCCGCGGGCGTTACCGAAGGGAAGTCTTTGTTCCCGGATGGATCACCATCGAGCGGCCTTAAGGTCACATCCAGGTAACGGCGCAGGTAGGGCGCTTTTCAAGGTATCGTGATCCATGTCACGTTTGCGGCCGAGAGGCGGCACCCAGCGCTTTCGCTCTCGATTCGGTGCGCCCCCAATCGCCCGATCACGACACCCGGAGGCCGGGGCGGCAGCGACCGATCGGCCTCACCCGGTCACTCCGGCGACCGACTCCGATGACGTGGGATTCGTTGCACTTCAACATGACTCGTAGCGGGACCGATTCCGGGGCAAGACTGCCGGCCGACCCGCCACCGGCTCAGGGCCGACGTGCCCCGTACCTGCGTCCCGCATGACACAAATAGGACACATCCATCGTTCGTCCACGGCCCAACCGTTACATATTTGTGTCCCATCACACAGTCGCCGCTGGGTCCGCCACACGGTGTCGGACCCCTCCAGGCTGCACGTCAGCGCGAAACCGGTCGGTCCCATCGGTATTCACTGCTCCACATCTGTCACACGGGTTCCGAAAGGGACTGCGGGGAATGTTACGACCGCTCCGGCCCCGGCCCGGAACAAGCGGAAGGGTGAGAACCGACCGGTCCGTTTGCGCGGACCCGGAGCATCCACCGGTCGAAAAGCCCTCGCTCCCTGTTCATCTGTTCGTTCGGTTTGTCTCGTTTGCGCCTTATACGGTGCCCCCGAAGCGAATCGACGAGGGAGATCACGTGCGCATCGAAAACCTGTCGCTGTTCGTCCACGACGGGAAGTCGTCACGGGCGAACATCACGTGCCGCTACAAGTGCGGCGACGCCTGCTCGCACGCAGTACCGAACAATTCGGGCGGAGCGTACTTCGGGGACATAATGCGGGGTGGGGTGTCGCGGCGCGGGGTGCTGCGCGGCGGTGCGATGGCGGTCCTCGCGGTCGGCGCGGGCGGGGTGCTCACGGCGTGCTCGGACGACGCGAGCGCCGGGGAGGCACCGGCGCCCGGCAGTGGTGATCTTGGACCGGCAGGTCCCGGAACCGATTTCACACCCGTACCACCGAACACCGCGGACGCGGTGACCGTCCCCGACGGTTACGAGCACGCCGTGGTGATCCGCTGGGGCGACCCGGTGCTGCCCGACGCCCCCGCATTCGACATCGAGAATCAGGCCGCGGCGGCGCAGGAGAAGCAGTTCGGGTTCAACAACGACTTCGCGGGCCTGCTGCCCGTCGACGGCGTGCCGCACACCTATCTGCTGGTCGTCAATCACGAATACACGACCGAACCGTTCATGTTCGCCGGGTACGACGCGGAGAATCCCACCGAAGAGCACGTGCGGATCGGCTGGGCCGGCCACGGACTGTCCGTCGTGCAGGTCAAGGGTGAGCCCGGAACGGGGCGTCTCACACCGGAATTCGGTCCGTACAACCGGCGCATCACCGCCCTGACCGAGTTCGCCGTCACCGGGCCTGCGGCCGGCAGCGACCTGCTGAAGACCGCTGCGGATCCGACCGGCACCCGAGTGCTCGGCACACTGAACAACTGCTCGGGCGGACTCACCCCCTGGGGCACGGTGCTGTCGGGGGAGGAGAACTTCAACCAGTACTTCGCGAACGCCGAGCAGGTCACCGATCCGATCGTCGCCGAACAGCTCGCCCGCTACGGAATCGAAGGCGGTGCGTCCGAACGCAAGTGGGAGCGATTCGATCCGCGCTTCGATGTCGCGGCGAACCCGAACGAGGTCAACCGCTTCGGCTGGGTCGTCGAGGTCAACCCCTGGGACGCGACGTCCGTGCCGGTCAAGCACACCGCGCTCGGCCGGTTCAAGCACGAGGCCGCGACCGTCCACATCACCCCCGACGGCACGGTCGTCGCGTACAGCGGTGACGACGAACGCTTCGACTACATGTACAAGTTCGTCTCGTCCCGGAAGATGCAAGCCGGGAACTCGCAAGCGGCGATGCGGCACAACATGACCCTGCTCGACGCCGGCACCCTGTACGTCGCGCAGCTCACCGGCGACAACCCCGACACGATCGACGGCACCGGAACCCTGCCGGAGAGTGGCGCATTCGCCGGCAGCGGCACGTGGATTCCGTTGCTGCGCACGGGCGAAGACGGTTCCGCAGAGTCGCTGGTCGACGGAATGTCGGCCGAGGAGGTCGCAGTGTTCACCCGCCTCGCCGGCGACAAGGTCGGTGCCACCAAGATGGACCGGCCCGAGGACTTCGAACCGAATCCGGCGACCGGCAAGGTCTACGTCGCCCTGACCAACAATTCGAATCGCGGCGCAGACGGCAAACCCGCTGCCGACGAAGCGAATCCGCGTGTGAACAACAAGAACGGCCAGGTCCTCGAGATCGACGACGACCACGCCGGCACCACCTTCACCTGGAATCTGCTGCTCGTGTGCGGCGATCCCGAAGCGGCCGACACCTACTTCGGTGGATTCGACAAATCGCAGGTCAGCCCGATCTCGTGCCCCGACAACCTCGCGTTCGATCCGCACGGCAACCTGTGGATCAGCACCGACGGCAACGCCCTGAAATCCAACGACGGCCTGTTCGCGGTCGTGCTCGACGGGCCCCGCCGCGGCGAGACCAAGCAGTTCCTCACCGTGCCGATCGGCGCAGAGACGTGTGGTCCCGTCGTCCAGGAGAACCGCGTCCTGGTGTGTGTACAGCATCCGGGGGAGACCGACGACGCGTCGTGGGACGCTCCCGCCTCGCACTGGCCCGACGGTGGCACCACCCAGCCGCGACCTTCGGTCGTGGTGGTGTGGAAGAAGTGGGCGTGAACGCCCTCGTGTGCCCTTCCGGCGGCCCCCACCGCCACAAAGGCACACCGGCGCGTCAGCGCAACACGGAACTGCCGAGGTACTCGCAGGCCTGCAACGCGAGCGCGACGTCCAGCTTGTCGTGCGTGGCGGGTGCGCGGGTGGGGTCACCGAGGGCCTTGCCGACCCGGTACTTGACGGTGTTGCGGTGCAGGTTCATGCGTTCGGCGGTGTGCAGGTGGCTCTCGCCGGTCGCGAAATAGGTGCTCAGCGTCGCGCGCAGCATCGCGGCCTGCTCGGTGTCGTCCGCGAGGGGACCGAGCACCTCGCCGACCCACGCCCGTGCGGCGTCGAGATTTCGGGCGAGCAGCGACACGACGGCGACACCGCGGTCACCGAAACCGATGACGCGGCGATGTGAGGTGCTCTGCACCATGGCGATCGAATACGCAGCCCTGGCCTGCTCGTGGCTGCGGCAGAATCCGGCCTGACCGGTCGCGGGAAGCCCGACGGCCACCCGGCCGGTCGAGTGGGTACCGACGACCGCGGCGAGTTCGGCCGTGTCGATCGCGGGCGGGCGCCGGCCGAACGGCAGCCACGCCCACACCGTGCGGCGGTCGACGGCGGTGAGGATCGGCGGGCCGTCGGCCCGCAGGTGTGCGGCGATGCCGCGGACCAGCCGGTCGAGGGGACTGACACCTCCGTCGGCGGGTTCGACAGTGGACCAGACGATCAGCGCGACGTGGCACCGGTCGAGCCGATAGCCGGTTTCGGATTCGAATGCGGCAGTGTCGGTTTCGGTTCCCTCGACCAGTCCGTGGATGAGCGCCGAGTGCACGTTCCCGCGGACCGCCGACCACCGTTGACGTTCCTTCTCGTACGCGTCGAACACGTCCAAGGTGATCCGGTCGATGTACCGGGAGACGACCGACGAGACGTTCTCGATCACATCGAACGCCAGGTTCGTCGGCAGGTCCATCGAGCGGACCTCGTCGACGAACATCCGGATGAACTCGTTCTGCCCGAGGTGATAGGCCCGAACCAGTGAGTGCGACGACACGTCGCGCTGCGCGAGCCGCAGCGCGTATTCCACTGCTGCCGTAGCAGGTTGGAGGTGATCGGTGGGAATATCGTTGGCGAGCACGTGGATCATCGTCGTGATGTTGCCGTGCACACTCGCCTCGAGCAGTTCGACGAGCAGCGGGTCCTCGTCGAGCCGGGCCACCTCGCGGGCAATCATGGTCGTCAACGCGCGGGTGATCTCCTGCTGGCGGTCCCCGAACCGCTGCGCGATCTCACCGACGACGCGGCGAACCTCGTCGTGCGTCGTCGTCCCTGTGCCGTTCGTGGCCGCCGGATCAGTCACGGCCACTCCGTAGCCGGCGCAGCGCGGATTCGGCGGCGTTGTAGCCGCACATGCCGTGTGCGCCCGCGCCGGGCGGGGTGGACGCCGAGCACAGGTACACCCCCGGGACACCGATGTCGTACGGATCGAGGGCGATCCGCGGCCGGAACACCACCTGCACACCGGCGTTCGCGCCACCGATGATGTCGCCGCCCACCTGGTTCGGGTTGTCCCGCGCCAGATCGGCCGGGGTGGCCACCGTCGTCGCCACGATACGGTCGCGGAATCCGGGTGCGAACCGCTCGATCTGCGCGACGACGGCCTCGGTCGCATCCCCGGTGTATCCGGCGGGCACGTGCGCGTAGGCGTACACCGGGTTCACGCCGTCGCGGGAGCGGGTGGGATCGGCCACGTACTGCTGACCCAGCAGCACGAACGGCCGCTCCGGCATCCGCCCGGACGCGACCGCTCTTTCGGCACCGGCGATCTCGTCGAACTCCCCGCCGAGGTGCACGGTCCCGGCGCGACCGCATTCGGGGTCGGTCCACGGGATCGGCCCGTCGATCGCGAAGTCGACCTTGAACGCGCCGGGTGCGTGCCGGAACTTCTTGTACGACTTCGTGATCCGTGACGGCATCGCATCGCCGAAGATCTCGAGGGCACCCTCCGGAGCGACGTCGAGGAGTACGACGTCGGCGGCCGGGATGTCCGCGGTGCGTCGCACCCGCACACCGGTGTGGATCTTCCCGCCGTACTCGGCCAGTTGCGCGGCGAGCGCGCGGGTGATCGCGGCCGATCCACCCTCCGCGACCGGCCATCCGTAGCGGTGTCCCGCGGCGACGATCATCAACCCGACCGCGGAGGTCGCGGGCCGA
>NZ_JADZGH010000074.1:0-9466 GCF_015865005.1 Rhodococcus sp. CX | reverse complement strand
GCGGTGGCGTCGAGCGACCGGTACAGCAGCGCGGCCTCACCGCTGTCGAGCGGATGTGCGCAGTCGACCTCGGGCCACCGCCACCGCAGCCCGTACCGCTCGAGGCCGAGGGTCTGCAGGTAGGGGGAGCCCGCACCCATCGGGTGGAAGGCCGAGCAGTGGTCGTGGACCAGGCCGGGGACGGTCAGTTCGCCGGAACGGGTGCCGCCACCGATCTCGTCGGCCGCTTCGAGAACCTGGACGTCCACACCGCTACGGGCGAGGTGGACGGCGGCGGCGAGCCCGTTGGGCCCGCTGCCGACCACGACCGCTGTGCTCACGCCAGGACCTCCCGATCGTCCGCGTCGCGATGTGCGCCCTTGCGGTCCATTGTCCACTGCACGTCGAACGGGATCGGGCCGTTGGGCAGCCAGGGCTGCTCGCCGACCGCGTCGGCGACCTTGTAGGTGCCGCGTTCGATCACGCCGACCGCCGCGTCGATCACCTTGTATTCCTGCACGCCGCGGTGGATGGGCTGCGATTCGATCCAGGCGACGACGAACTCGCCGGGCGCGAAGTTGCAGCGGCGCTGGATCGCGGCGATCAGGTGTTCGTTGTGCAGGTGCCCGTCACCGAAGTTGAAGGCGACGATGGAGTTGCACGAGAACTCGGCCTCACGCAGGTCGTAGGTGTCGATGTCGTCGCCGAGGTGCCGCATCATCAGGGAGAACAACGCGCGGCCCTGGCTGTGCATCGACCGCCAGCCGAGCAGCTGGTGCATCACGACGTCCGCGACCTCCGGCGGGTACGTCTCGAGCAGCTGGGTGCGGGTGTTCTTCGCGGCCCGGACGATGTGCCGGTCGAGCTTCTCCTCCGCGCCCGGCGCGAACGCCCAGGTCGCGGACGCCCAGTTGCCGGCGTACTGCCGCATCGACGGCAGGAACGACACCAGGTCGGGCCGCAGGTTGCCGAGGACGGGGAAGAAGCACAGCGCGACGGCGATTCCGCCCGCCAGCCACCACGACGACATGTCGCCGACGCCGTAGCCCTCCCACGCGGGGAAGCCCCAGAACAGGAACACGGTGGCGTACGCGAAGAGCAGGTTCCACTCCAGCGGGACCGCGAGCGGGAAGGTGGAGGCGATGAAGAAGTGGAACGCCACCATCAGCAGCACCGCGAGCAGCGTCACCGTGCGGTTGGTGGAGAACAGCAGGATCACCGGGGTGACGATCTCGACGAGGGTGCCGAGGACGTGGGCGACGCCGCTGCCCAGGTGCGACGGGCGCAGGTCGTTCGGGAAACTGCGGTAGTGCATGCGCTTGATGCGCTTCGACGGCATCCAGGGCGTGTTGCTGATCATCGGCGGCACGACCATGGCGAAGTGGCGTCCGAACTTCGAGACACCGGCCCCGACCCACACCGTGACGATGAGCAGCTTGAGCGCGACGATCATGTCGACGAACGGCAGGAACGTGAAGAACACCATGGCCGGGAGGTACTGCTCACTGCGAGCCGCGATGAAGATGACCTTGTCCCGCAGGCCGATCACGACGAGCAGCACGATCAGCGGGGCCACGACGGCGGGCCGGACCAGGCCGACGTTGTCGGCGACGAGTGCGTCGAGCGAGCCGGTATGGACACCCGGAAGAACCACGGCGGCAACGAGGTTCGCCAGCAGCACGGCGTAGAGCAGGACATCGCCGACGGTGCGGCGGTCACCGGCCGTGCCGGGCACCTTGTCCGGCCACGGTGGGAGCCGGATCGTCTCGGGCTTGAGCCAGTACCGGAAGCCGCCGGTCATCGGCTTGAAGTGGCCGGCGAGGGGGCCCCACGAACCGGCGAGACCGAGTGCCTCCAGCAGCACCGTCCACAGGATCAGCTTCTGGTAGACGATCGGCTGGTTCCACCACGACGCGACGTCGAACCACGACAGTCCCGACGTGAGGGTCGCCAGTGCGGTGCCCGCGCCGACGTAGAGGATCGCCAGTTTGAGGATGTAGACGGTGTGCACCATCTTCGGGGTTCCGAACCCGTGGTCGACCCAGTGGGTCGACATGGCGCGCAGACGGTCCCGGAACGGTTGGTCACGAAATGTCGAGGGGTCCACCTCGGGAAAGTTGCCGGTCTTGAATCCCATGGGAATTCGCCTCCTGGGTAGGGTGTATCGCCTCACCGGCCTGCTGCCGGCGAGTCGAGTAAACGAGCTGTGGGGGAAGGGTCAGGCGTCGGCGGGCACCGAGTGGCGGCGCCGTAGGTCGGGCTTGTCGATCTTGCCGACCGGGTTGCGCGGCAGAGCGTCGACCAGGACTATCGCTTCGGGTACCTTCACCCGCGTCAACCGATCGGCGACGTGGGCGAGCAGTTCCTCCTCGGTGGTTTCACGATCGGGGTAGGTCACCACGTACGCGACCGGCACCTCGCCGTACACGTCGTGGGGTGCGCCGATCACGGCGCATTCGAGCACCGCCGGATGTTCGGCGAGCGCGTTCTCGATCTCCTTGGGGTACAGGTTTTCTCCGCCCCGGATGATCATGTCCTTGATGCGGTCGACGAGGGTGAGGTAGCCGTCCTCGTCGAGGCGGCCGACGTCGCCGGTGTGCAGCCGTCCGTCGACGACGGTGCGGGCGGTCTCGTCGGGCCGGCCGAGGTAGCCGGCCATGACGTTCGGGCCTTCGATGACCACCTCGCCGATCTGCCCGGGCGGCAGCGTGTTTCCGTTCTCGTCGACGATGCCGATGCGTTGACCGGGCAGTGCCGGCCCCACGGTGCCGAGCTTACGGGGACCGTCGATCGGGTTGCACGCGGACCCGCAGGTTCCTTCGGTGAGCCCGTATCCCTCGACCACGACCAGCCCGAAGCGTTGCTCGACCCGATCGAGGAGTTCCTTCGAAATCGGTGCGGCACCGCAGATCCCGAACCGGAGCGAGGACGTGTCGAGCGACGCCTGCGCGGGCTGCGAGACGAGCAGGGCGTAGATCGTGGGCACGGCCGAGAAGTAGGTCGGCCGCAGCGTGGCGACGTCGTCGAAGAACCGGGCGGGGGAGAACCGGCCGGTGATGCTCAGCTGCGCCCCGGCCAGGATCGGTGTGAGGAAGCTGACGGCGATCGCGTTGACGTGGAACAACGGCAGGATCAGCAGGCAGTGATCGGATTCGGTGAGCCGCAGATGCGTCCGGAACGATGCCGCCATGAACTGCAGGTTCGCGTGCGTGAGCTGCACTCCCTTGGGGCGGCCCGTCGAACCGGACGTGTAGATCAGCAGTGCGGTGTCGTCGGCGGCGGGATCGTCACCGGCGGTCCACCCGGCCGGCGGTGCGGTGACCATGTCGTCGACGTGGATCAGCGGCCGCCCGGCAGACGGCGACTCGGGGCCGGTGCCCAGCACGAGTACCGCTCCGGCGTCGTCGATCTGGTAGCCGGCCTCCGCGGCCGTGAACGCGGGATTGACGGGGGTCGCCGTCGCCCGGAGTCGCCACGCGGCCATCAGCGCGATGAGCAGTTCGGCGCGGTTGGGCAGCATCACCGCCACGACGTCCCCGGGCCCGATCCCGCGCTCCTGCAGCTGGGACGCGAATCCGTCTACCCTGCGGGCGAATTCGGAGTAGGTGAGCCGGAGGGCGTCGTCACGCACGCACGGGCGATCGGACTCGCGATGCCACACCAGGTACTCGATCGTCGCGGGGTCGAGCGTCTCGGCGCTGTGGATTGTCATGGTGCTGTCGGTCGTCACGGCGGTCGGTCCTTCCTTCGGGGATGACCGCAACGGTAGTGACGCGCATCACTTATCAACCAGGGCCTCGCGGGCTCGAGTTCCGGCGAGGTGTTGTCCCCGGAGCACAAAAGCCCCGTGTACGGGGCCCGCGGGACGCCTATCCCAGCCAGTCCAGCACGGCCGCCGCCGTCCACGACTGCTGCATGCTGCCCAGAGGTTCGCCGGTGAACGGCTCGTAGTACTCGGCGAACGAACCGTCGGCGGCCTGCCGGAGCCCTTCGGCGCGCAGCATGTTCGCGCGCTCGGCCCAGCCGCGGCGCGCGAACGCCCACGAGTACAACCACGTCATCACCGGCCACACCGGTCCGCGCCAGTACTCGCGGGACCGGAAATCCTTCGACACCGGCGACGTCGACGGCGGCACCGCGTACCGCAGGTCCGGATGTCCGCAGAACTTCGGTCCCTCGAAGGTCCGCAACAGCGCGAGTTCGGTCGCCCTCGGCAGGCCGCCGCACAGCAGCGGCGCGAACATCGCGAGAGTCTCGGTGGCGATCCACTTCCCGGATCGAAGATCGAAATCTCGTGCCGCGCCGGTACGTTCGTCCGTCGTCGCGATGACGCCCCACCGGAAGCGTTCGGCCCAGCCGTAGAGGTCGCGCACGTCCGCGTGCGGCCGCGAATGCTCCTCGCCGATGACGGCGAGCACCTCGCACGACAGCGAGAAAACGGCGCTGACGAACACGTCCTCGACCGCGAAGCTCATCGCGGTGGTGAGTTCCTCGTCGTTGTACCGGACGCCCTTCATCTCCTCGAGCAGCCACAGATAGCGGTTGTACTCGGCGTCGGTGGGGCGCTGTCCGGCATCGCTGACGTGCACCAGATCCTCGCGCAGATAGGCCGGGATCGGACCGGGCACGACGTTCGCGTACGCGGCGTCCCAACGCGGCGAGTTGTCCATCCCGGACTCCCACCCGTGATACAGCGCGATGCGGCCGTTCCCCTCCAGGTCGCGGGCACGGGCGAGCCAGCGATGCCAGCGCACCAGGTCCGCCCACCGCCGGTCCAGGAACTCCTCGGCGACCGCGCGCGTGCTGCGGCCGTGCCGGCGACCGTGATCGAGGATCCGCTGCACCGCGATCGCGTGCACGGGCGGCTGCGTGATCCCCGACGTCTGCACACCGTCCGGGGCATGCGCGGCGAGCTCGCTCACCGCCCACCGGGACGGACCGGGGAAGTACCCGTCGACGCCGTTGGCGAAGACGATGTGCGGGATCATTCCGTTGCTCCACTGCGCCGACAGCAGCGTGTCCAGTTCGACGACGGCGCGTTCCACGCTCAACGGCGCCAGCCCGACGGCGACGAACGCCGCGTCCCAGCTCCACATGTGCGGATAGAGCTTCGGCGCCGCACTGGTCATCGTGCCCAGATCGTTGCCGCGCAACAGGTAGGCAGCGCGCGCGGCGAGCTGCGTATGGGTGAATCCGCGGTCCGGCATCGTTTCATTGTGCGACTTCCGAGGAAAAGCGCACGCCGAGAGCCCGGTCGGCCGCCCCCTCGTGCCGTGCCGGCGGCACCGGGGAGGACAATGGGGCGGTGAGCTCCCGTCCCCGTCCCGCCTCCGATGCCGTTCTGTCGGCCGGAATCCACGACATCGACACCGGCACGTGCGAGCTCGTCAAGGACCGGTACCGGCCGGACGGGTGGCTGCTCGAGATCAACGGGGTGCCCAGTTCCCACATCGACCTGTCCGATCCGACGCTGCTCGAGTTCGAGTACATGCGGTGGATCGCGCACCTGATGGATGCGCACTGGACCCGTGCCGACCGGCTGCGGGTGCTGCACCTCGGTGGCGGTGCGTGCACGATGGCCCGGTACGTCCACGCGTGCTTTCCGAACTCCCGGCAGGTGGTCGTCGAGATCGACGGGCGGCTCGCCGAGCTGGTGCGCGAGTGGTTCGATCTCCCGCGGGCACCGCTGCTGCGCATCCGGGTCGGGGAGGCGCGTGCGGTGCTGAGTTCGCTCACCGACGGCACCCGCGACCTGATCGTGCGGGACGTGTTCGCGATCAACCGCACACCTGCGGCGCTGACGACCGTCGAGTTCACCCGGCACGCCCGTCGTGTGCTGGCACCCGGCGGGATCTACGTCGTGAACTGCGGGGACACCCGCGACCTCACGACCGCCAAGCGCGAGGCAGCGACGATCGGCAGCGTGTTCGCGCACACCGCGATCATCGCCGACCCGGCGATGCTCAAAGGCCGCCGCTACGGCAACGTCGTCATCGCCGGCAGCGATTCGCCCCTCGGCGACTCCGCGAGCCTCGCCCGGGATCTGCTCGGCGGCGCGGTCCCGGCGCAGATCCGTCGAGACGACGAGGTGCAGCGGTTCGCATCCGGAGCGAAGGTGCTGTGCGACAGCGAGATTCCGCCACCTCGCGAATCGGCACCGGCCGAGGAGGGCCTCGTCACCGGCTGAACGCCATCGATTCGTCGATCCGGCCGAATCGCATCGTCGGCAGGTCCAGCAGGTAGTTCTGGCGCATCCGCCACGGGTTGCGGGTGCCCTGCCGCGGCAGGATCCCCGCGGCGCGCTGCACGTATCCGGAGGAGAGATCGAGCAGCGGGCGGGTCCGTCCGTCGCCGCGATAGTCGGGCATCGCGCTCCGATACCCTTTGCGCCGCATATGGTTCAACAGCCGGCACACGTACAGGGACGCGAGATCGGCACGCAGCGTCCACGACGCGTTCGTGTAGCCGAGGCACAACGCGAAGTTCGGCACGCCGCTGAGCATCGTCCCGCGGTACACGTACCTGTCGCTCGGATCGACCCGTTCCCCGTCGACGACGAGCGTGATACCACCGGCCGGAACGATCCGCAGACCGGTCGCGGTGATCAGCACGTCGGCCTCGAGTTCTTCGCCGGACTCGAGTCGGACCCCACGGTCGGTGACCCGTTCGATCCGTGCGGTGACGATGTCGGCGCGACCGGATCGGAGCGCCCGGAACAGGTCCGAGTCGGGAACCAGGCACATGCGCTGATCCCACGGATCGTAGGTGGGCGCGAAATGTGGATCGACCGGCGCGCTCCCGTGCAGGCGGCGGGCGGCACCGGTGCGGATCACCTTGCGCGCCAGGTGCGGCATCCTCTGGCAGAACTGATAGAACGCCAGCATTCTCGTGACGTTCTTCATACGCACGACACGGTGGGCGACGTTGCCCGGCAACCATGTCCGGATCCGGTCGGCGAACCGGTCGTGAGTGGGAAGCGAGATCATGTACGACGGCGACCGCTGCAGCATCGTGATGTGCTCGGCGTCCTCGGCCATCGCGGGCACCAGGGTGACCGCGGTGGCACCGCTGCCGATCACCACGACGCGTTTGCCGGACCAGTCGAGGTCCTCCGGCCAGAACTGCGGGTGCACCACGGGGCCGTCGAAGGTGTTCAGGCCGGGAATGTCCGGCAGGTACCCCGATTCGTAGCTGTAGTAGCCGCTGCACATGTACAGGAACGAGCACGTCAGTTCGACGGGGAGGCCGTCCGCGATCGCCCGCACCGTCCACGTCGCGGTGCCCGAATCCCACGTGGCACCGTTCACCTTGTGCCCGAAACGGATTCGGCGATCCACCCCGTAGTCCGCGGCGGTCGCCCGCACGTACTCGAGGATCGAGGGGCCGTCGGCGAAGGACCGGTCGCCGTGCCACGGCCGGAACGGATATCCGAAGGTGTACATGTCGCTGTCGGATCGAATACCCGGGTAGCGGAACAGATCCCACGTTCCGCCGATCGCGTCGCGACCCTCGAGGATCGTGTAGGTCAGCTCCGGGCACTGCGTCTGCAGGCGGTATCCGGCGCCGATACCGGACAGGCCGGCCCCGACGATCACGACATCGACGTGTTCCACATCCGCTCCTATCCGGCGGTCCAGGCCAGCAGTTCCTCGACGGGCCACGTGTTGATGACGTCCTCCGGTTCGACACCCCGCTCCGCGGCGCGCTCGCATCCGTACCCCAGCCAGTCCAGCTGGCCCGGGGCGTGTGCGTCGGTGTCGATCGCGAAGCGGCACCCGAGCCGCAGCGCCAGGTCGATCATCCGGCTCGGCGGGTCGCGACGCTCCGGCCGGCAGTTGATCTCGACGGCCGTGCCGTGGTCGCGGCACGCGGAGAACACCTTCTCGGCGTCGAAGGTCGATTCGGGCCGCTGCCCGCGACCACCCGTGACGAGCCGCCCGGTGCAGTGCCCGAGCACGTCGACGTGCGGATTGGTCACCGCCCGCACCATCCGCCGGGTCATCGCGGACTTCTCGGCCCGCAGTTTCGAATGCACGCTGGCCACGACGATGTCGAGCTCGGCGAGCAGGTCGTCGTCCTGGTCGAGCGACCCGTCCTCGAGGATGTCGACCTCGATGCCGGTCAGGATCCGCGCTCCGTCGCCCGACGCGTTGAGTTCGGCGATCACTCCGAGCTGGGTGCGCAGCCGCTCCGGGCTCAGCCCGTTGGCAACGGTCAGTCTCGGCGAATGATCGGTGACGGCGAGGTACTCGTGCCCGAGCATGGTCTTCGCGGCGCGCGCCATCTCCTCGATGGGGCTACCGCCGTCGGACCAGTCGGAATGGGTGTGCAGGTCGCCGCGCAGGGTGGTGCACAGGTCGTCGGCCCCGCGCCCGATCGGCTCGGCCACATCGCGCAGTTCCTGCAGGTAGCCGGGGATTCCGTCGTAGGATTCGCGGATCACGGCGGCGGTTTTCGGGCCGATGCCGGGCAGCTCGGACCACGTGTCGGTGCGGCGGCGGTGCTCCCGTTGTGTCTCGTCGAGTGCCGCCACCACGTCCGCCGCGTGGCGGTAGGCCTGTACACGGTAGGTCTTGGCGTGCTCGCGTTCGAGCCAGAACGCGACTTCGCGCAGTGCGCTCACCGGGTCCATATCCTCCATTGTGGCCGCCCCACCGCAGCCCGGGTGGCGGGAAACCGCTATTCGGTCCGTCCGGTCGGGGAGAGGCGGCACGGAACCGGGCCGGGCGCCCTGTCCTACGCTCGACCGTATGCGTCCGACAGCCCTGATCACCGGAGGAACCCGCGGCCTCGGTGCCGCGATCGCCCGCGAACTCGCCCCCGACCACGACCTGCTGCTGGGTGGTCGCACCGAGGAGTCCCTCGGCGCGATCGTCGCGGAACTTCCCGGCGCGACCCCGTGGCCGGTGGATCTGCTCGACCACGATGCCGTCGCCGCGGCCTGCTCCGGCATCGATCGGCTCGACGTTCTCGTGCACAACGCGGGCATCGCGAGCCTCGGCACCGTCGCCGAATCCGATGTCGCGCAGTGGCGGGAGATGTTCGACGCCAACGTCTTTGCCGTCGTGGCCCTGACCCGCGCCCTGCTGCCTGCCCTGCGTGCCGCGAACGGGCATGTGGTGCTGATCAATTCGGGTTCCGGCCTCAATGCGCGGGCCGGATGGGGAGCGTACGCGGCGAGCAAGTTCGCGCTGCGGGCATTCGGCGATGTACTGCGCCAGGAGGAACCGGCCCTGCGCGTGACGTCGGTGCACCCGGGCCGCATCGACACCGACATGCAGCGTGCGCTCGTCGCCGAGGAGGGCAACGAGTACCGGCCCGATCGGTACCTGCGCCCGGCAACCGTCGCGCAGGCGGTGGGGAACGCGATCCGCACGCCCGCCGACGCCCATCCGACGGAAATCGTGCTGCGCCCCCGGTAGCGGCTATCGGTCAGAACGGCAGCGGGATGACCACCGGCGGGGCGCCCGGGATCTGGATCTGGATC
>NZ_JADZGH010000273.1:40961-43948 GCF_015865005.1 Rhodococcus sp. CX | reverse complement strand
CCACGAGGAATCACGCGACGACGTCGTACACCACCTCACGGGACTTGACCCTCGGCTCCCGCCACGGCGATCGTGCGCGGCGACGACATTCACGTCATCGACTGCGGCAACGGCGTAGCTCGCCAACTGGTGTCCGCCGGCCTGCGACTGCGGGATCTCAAATCGGTGCTCGTGACCCACCATCACGTCGACCACAATGCCGACCTCGGTGCACTGTTGCATTTGGCCTGGACCGCAGGATTGGTCACCCCGGTCGACGTTTACGGCCCACCTCCGCTCACCGAGATGCTTGAACTGATCCGAGCAGTCGGACGGCCCGACATCGAGCACCGCGAGAGCCTCGGGCGCCCGAAACTGTCCGGACTCATGCGCGGCCACGAGATCGCCTCTCCCGGAGTTGTCGTCTCCACGCCTGATATGACGATCACCGCCGGCACAGCCCTCCACCCGCCGATGCCCTCCCTCGCTTACCGAATCGATGCCGACGGATCATCGGTGGTGGTGTCCGGGGACACCGCCCCCTCAGAGCAGATCACGGAGTTGGCGACCGGAGCCGACGTCCTAGTCCACGAGGTGTACTCCCCCGAACATCTCGGACGACTCCTCAGCGGCACCAACGCCGATGTAGACGAACTGCGCCGCCATTTCGCGCGCGCTCACACCGATGCAGAAAGCGCAGGCAGGATCGCCAAGGAAGCCGGAGTCCGCACTCTCGTGCTGTGGCACCTCATCCCCTACGACCTCACCGAAGACGACTGGATTCGCCAAGCCGCGCGGCACTTCGACGGGGAGATCATTGTGGCCCACGATCTCATGCGCATTCCCTGCTGATCCCGGACAGGCATGGCTGTGCCTGCCCCATGCTCGTAGTACGACCCGAGAGGCAGTGATGATCCGCGCGAACCTCCAACCAGTCCACAGTGACACCTGGTCCTGGCGATTGCGCGCACTGTGCCGTTCGATGGGCTACCTGTTCTTTGCGCCGGAGGACGAGCCGAAAGGTCCCCAGGTACGACGGGAGCGGGAGGCCAAACGCATTTGCTACCAATGCCCGGTTCTCAACCAGTGTCGAACGTATGCGCTCTCGACCCGAGAGCCCTACGGGGTCTGGGGCGGAACCACCGAACGCGACCGTCGGCGAACGTCTCACACCATCGGCGTCGCTACCCGACAGACCGGCTGAAGGAGCCCGGCCATGTCCCGCAACATCTGATGTGTAGCACCCTTTTGCCGAGGGGCGAGGTGAGGCGCCGTCGGGAGCGATCCCGGCGGCGCCTTTTTCGACCCGATCGGCCTGCTTCTGTTCACCGCAGGCCTCATCACCGCGATGCTGCCGTTCTCTCTCGGAGACGCCACCGCCGCGAGCGCACCGAAGCGTTTACTGTGGTCCCGCTGCGACTTCCGGCAGCGGTCCCTACCCCGCGACAGTGGAAACTCATACAGCCGATCTCGAGCTCGATCCGCCGTCCGGCATCACCAGGACATCCGTGCCGGCGAAGCGCAGTACGTGCTGGGCGACGCTGCCGAGCATCGCGTATTCGAGTGCGGAACGCTCCCCGGTCCCGACGACGATCAGCTCGGCGCGGTACTCGTCGGCGATTTCCGGGATTCTCGTGGCGGCATGACCGGATTCGATGCGGCTGTCGGCAGGTTCGGGGATCAGCGTCGAGGCGAAGTCGTCGAGGTGGGAGCGGGCCTGCTCGGTGCTCACGTGCCGCAGCTGCGCCAATCCCACGTCGTCGGCGCCGTGCATTCGCATCAGCTGTTCGCCCATGACGACCGACACGTGCACGAGGATGTGGTCGGCGTCGGGTGTCCACGCTGCCGCGACGCGGGCGGCCGCCGTGGATGCGGGAGTGGTGTCCACGGCCAGGAGAACGGTCCGGTAGGGGCCGTCGGACGGATTCCGGACCACCAGCACCGGCGTGGCGCTGGTTCCGACGAGTCGTTCGGCGGTGCTTCCCAGCAACGCGATGGGCAGCCGCCCACCGTGCGCGCCGACGACCAGGAGGTCGGCGTCGCACTCACCGGCGACGGCGCCGACGACGGAGACGATGTCACCGGCCCGGACCACGCCGTCGACCTGTGTGTCCCCGACCGCTGTGTCATTGAGCGCTGTGTCGCCGACGCATCGGTACAGATGCTCCGCCAGGAGTGCATTCGCCCGCCGCAGCTTTTCCGGTCCGGCGGAGGCCGGCACATACACCGCGGTGAGCTGTGCGTGATGCTCGCGGGCGAGCTGCGCGGCGCGGCGGACCGCGTGCGTCGCACCGTCGGACAGGTCGGTGGCGACCAGGATGTGCCGAAGGGATGACGTCTCCATAGCTTCTACAGCCCCTCACGTCCGGCGTGGATGCGACGAATTGCCCACTTCTCCGCTTCGGCGACGAAGAAGACCGTCAGTCCGACGCCGAGCACCTTCGCCCACTCCACCGGAGTGAGGCCCGAGGATCCGAACAACACATTTACCAAATGGCGCTGCGGTTAGCACTCCACCGCAGCGCCGCAGCCTCAGCTTCCACGCTACTTTCGGACCCCCTCGATATAGTTCGAACATGCTTTCGATGGGGGTGCGAGAAGGCGAGGTCGGGGCGCGGCTGTCCGCCCTCGACGAGGCTGTCGACGGCCTGCTCGAAGACGACCTCACCGGCTTGTCGAACGACGACCTGGTCGAGTTCCTCCAGCGCTTCGAAACCGTCCTGCGCAAGGCCGCAGCCGTCGGCCATCGAATGATTGTCGAGACCGTCGAACGACGGGTCCCGGAGGACCTCGGGTGCCGCTCGATCAACGACTTCCTCATCGGCACGCTGCGGATCTCCGCGGCCGACGCGACCCGGCGGGTCAAAGGCGCGAAGAAGGTCGGCACCTGGCATTCCCTCGACGGCGAGGACCTGGAACCGGAACTGCCCGCCACCGCTGCCGCGGCGCGCTCTGGCGCGATCGGACCGGATCATGTCGCGGCCGTGGCGAAGGTGATGCGGAAGGTC
>NZ_JADZGH010000273.1:40209-40951 GCF_015865005.1 Rhodococcus sp. CX | reverse complement strand
GACGAGATCACCGTCGCCGAAAAGATCCTCGCGGACGCGGCCTGCTCGGTGACCCCCGACGATCTCGTGAAACTCGGCGCGCATCTGCTCGCGTATCTGAATCCGGACGGGGACGTGCCGGACGAGAAGGAACGCAAGCGGCGCCGGGGTCTGCGGATCGGCAAACAAGGAACGGATCTCATGACCCCGATCTCCGGGCTCCTCGACCCGGAAACCCGGGCGCTGCTCGAACCGGTGCTGGCGAAACTCGCCCGGCCCGGCATGAACAACCCGGACGACCCCGAATCACCC
Organism: Rhodococcus sp. CX; assembly: GCF_015865005.1. Lineage (NCBI taxonomy): Bacteria > Bacillati > Actinomycetota > Actinomycetes > Mycobacteriales > Nocardiaceae > Rhodococcus > Rhodococcus sp. CX. The sequence continues at coordinate 40,660 of NZ_JADZGH010000273.1, read as the reverse complement.
TCCGGTGACGTCGAATCCGAGACCCTCGACCGCGACGCGCTGGCGAAGGCCGCGGCCCGCGACACCCGCACCGCGGTGCAACGCAACCACGACGCGTTGAAAGTCGCCCTGCGGCAGATCTTGTCGTCGGGTGTGCTCGGCAGCCACCGCGGGCTGCCGGTGACCGCGATCCTGACCATGACCGTCAAACAGCTCGAAGAGGAGTCCGGCATCGTGACCACCGCCTCCGGCGGTCTGGTGCCGATCCGCGACGCGCTGCGGATGGCCGAGAACGCCCACCCGGTTCTGGCGATTTTCGATCATCATGGCCGGCCCCTGCACCTCGGCCGCGCGAAACGCTTGGCGTCGGCCGATCAACGGCTGGCGTTGATCGCCGCCTCCGGTGGCTGCACCCGCCCCGGCTGCGACGCCCCCGCGACACTCACCGCCGTCCATCACATCACCGAATGGC
>NZ_JADZGH010000273.1:38016-40140 GCF_015865005.1 Rhodococcus sp. CX | reverse complement strand
CGCGTCGCACCGGCAGGTTCGGAGTATCCGGGCCGCACCGAATGGATCCCGCCGCCGCACATCGACCCCGAGCAGAAGCCTCGGGTCAACCACCGCCATCACCTCGGTGATCTGTTGTCGGCGGCGTTGGCGCACTATCGTGCCCGCCGCGAAACCGAGCTGCGCGAGCACCGGCGTCGATGGATGCGGGAACCGGTTGCGGATGCTAGCGGTGGCGAGGTTCCGTAACGGATCGCCGGCTCAACGAATCAACCCGTACGGACAATCCCGACTCGTTTCGGAACGACCCGTGTGGGTACCGACTCTCCTACGGCATGAACGGAAGGCGAGTGAATCCGCATGGACTCCCAGGCACGTCGCCCTACACAGCACGGCCGCAACATCGTCGCCGGGATTCTGCTCGGACTCGGTACCGTGGCGTTCCTCGACGAGGCGGTCTTCCACCAGCTGCTGCACTGGCACCACTTCTACGACAAGTCCACCTCCGATGCGGGACTCGTCTCGGACGGGCTCTTCCACGCGTTCAGCTGGTTCGCGACCGTCGCAGCCCTGATGCTGGTCTTCGGGCTGGCGCGCGACGGCACCTTCCGAGTTTCGGCCTTCGCCGCCGGCTGGCTGACCGGAGCCGGGTTCTTCCAGCTCTACGACGGCCTGTTCCAACACAAGGTGCTGGGTCTCCACCAGATCCGCTACGACGTGAACCTGACGCCCTACGACCTCGTATGGAACATCGTCGCCGCCCTTCTCTTGGCCGCCGGCATCGCGTTGTGGGTCGTGACTGCACGACGTGCCCGCCGCTCCGACGTCCACCCCTGACGCATGAACCACCACGCGGGCAGCGCCTTCCTCGGTCCGGGCGAATGGGTGACCGTCCTGCTGATTGTCGGCGCGGTCGCCGCCTATCTGCTCGCCGTCCGCCGGCTGCGGCGTCGCGAGGTCTGCTGGCCGGCGCTGCGGACGTCGGCGTGGGTGGCCGGATGGGCCTCGGTGGGCGTGGCACTCGTCGGTCCCATCGCTGATCGCGCCCACGACGACTTCGTCGCCCACATGGCCGCGCATGTCCTTCTGGGCATGCTCGGTCCACTGCTCCTCGTGCTGGCGGCACCGGTCACCCTTGCTCTGCGACTACTCCCCGTTCCCACGGCCCGGCGCCTGGCACGGGCGTTGGCATCGCCCCCGTTCGCGGTACCGACCAACCCGTTCGTCGCCGGCGTACTTGACATCGGCGGGCTGTGGGTGCTCTACCGCACCGGCCTGTACGCGGCGACGCACACCGAACCGGCACTCCATGTCCTGGTGCACGCGCACGTCCTGGCCGCCGGGTATCTCTTCACCTTCGCCGTGCTGGGTGGACCGGATCCCGCCCCGCACCGCGTCTCACCACCGTGGCGCGCCGGGGCGCTCGTACCGGCGATCGCAGCGCACAACATCCTCGCGAAGGTCATCTATGCCGATCCACCCGACGGTGTGCCCGTCGAACAGGCTCGCGCGGGTGCCGAACTGATGTACTACGTCGGGGCACCGGTGGAGATCGCGCTGCTCGTACTGGTGTGCCGCCCCTGGCTCCTGCCGCGTACCCGTGCGCGAGACAGTGCCCGATCTGTGCCCGAAGCCGATTCCCTCCCGCACTGACGGGACGAAAAAGTCCCCCACCTGCGTAAACAGGTGGGGGACTCTTGGCGGTGGCGGAGGGATTTGAACCCTCGGACGGGGGTTACCCGTCACACGCTTTCGAGGCGTGCTCCTTAGGCCGCTCGGACACGCCACCGCTAAAAGACTTTACCGGATCGCGTCGCGGAGTTGAAATCGGCTGGTCAGAGCCCTAGGCAAGGTCGCGGTGGGTGCGGAAGAAGTCCTCGAGGACCCCCGCGCATTCGGCCTCGAGAACACCACCGCGCACCGCGGGCCGATGGGTGAGGCGACGGTCGCGCACCACGTCCCACAGCGACCCTGGCCGTGACGCTCGAGCCGCCACCCGTCGCCGTACACCCGCGCGGCTTCCCGCAACGCGAGGATCTCGGCGTGCGCGGTCGGATCACCGGTCGCTTCCCGCGAGTTCGCCGCGCGTGCCAGCTCGGTGCCGTCGGCCGCGAAGACCACCGCACCCACCGGGACGTCCCCGGC
>NZ_JADZGH010000273.1:37913-38006 GCF_015865005.1 Rhodococcus sp. CX | reverse complement strand
GCGGGCCGATGGGTGAGGCGACGGTCGCGCACCACGTCCCACAGCGACCCGACCGCGCCGGTCTTCGGTTCCCACGCCCCGAACACGACCCGG
>NZ_JADZGH010000273.1:28729-37903 GCF_015865005.1 Rhodococcus sp. CX | reverse complement strand
GCCTGCGACGCGTGTCATGCGCTGGTGCACGACGGGCCCGGCGGCTGGCACACCCGCGTCGCACCGGCAGGTTCGGAGTATCCGGGCCGCACGGAGTGGATCCCGCCACCGCACATCGATCCCGAGCAGAGACCGCGGGTCAATCACCGTCATCACCTCGGTGATCTGTTGTCGGCGGCGTTGGCGCACTACCGCGCCCGCCGCGAAACCGAGCTGCGCGAGCATCGCAGGCGGTGGATGCGGGAACCCTCCGGGGACGCGAACGGCGACGCGCCGTAGTGCCGTTGCGGTTCTATTTCTTGAAGCGCCCTGCGAATCCGCGCAGCGGCAGGTCCGCACTCGTAATGATGCCGGGAGGTGCGGCGACCACGGACTTGATCGAGTTCAACACCGGTAGTCCGGTGACGGTCATGCCGATGGAGGCGAAGTTCGCCGGATCGGACAGGTCGAACTCCTTGCGGGGGAAGATCATGTGCTTGTTGTAGATGTTCGGATCCCCGGTGATCTGGGTGATGTAGCAGCCCTGGATCTTCCACGCGGGATCGGTGTGCGGCGTCATCTGCCATTCGAGGTGGGTTTCCACCCGCGGCACACCGTCGACCAGCCCCTGGTATTTGATGTAGCTCGCGCCGAGAGAGCCTTCCGGCAAGAGGTACCAGCCGAGGTCGACGTCCTTCGTGCACGCTCCGAGTTCGTACCCGAAGGTCACCTCGTCGAGTTCGAGGTCGAAGGCGTCGGCCATCAGGTAGACCGAGTCGGCGAACACGGCGGTGTACTTGTAGAGCGAGTCCGGGATGGTGGGGTCGTCGATCGGACGCCCGTATCCGACCGCCTTCCACGTGTCGACGGAATGGTGGCACGAGACGTCGACCGATTCGGTAACGGTGACGTTCTCGATCTCGGACACATCGGCGGAGTTGACGATTCCGAGGATCTGGCACAGTCCCGGATTCATTCCCGTGCCGTAGAAGGTGGAGTTGCCGCGTTCGCACGCTGCCTGGATGACCTCGCTGACCTTGCGGCCCGAGGGATGTGGATGGTTCTTGTCGCGGTGGTAGCCGGTGATCCAGTCCGCCGTCGTCACCACATCGATGCCGGCCTCGAGAACCTTCTCGTAGAGATCTTCGTCGGGGAACACCCCGTGGAATGTGAGGACGTCGGGTTCGGCGGCGAGAATCTCCTCGACCGATCCGGTGGCCGTCACGCCGATGGGGCCGATACCCGCGATCTCGCCGGCGTCCCGGCCGAGCTTGTCGGGGGTGTAGCAGTGCAGCCCGACGAGTTCGAGGTCGGGATGGCTGCGGATCCGGCCGATCATCTCCGTGCCGAGGTTGCCGGTCGCAACCTGGAACACCCGGACCTTGTCGGAGGTGCTCATTTCTCGTGGACCTTTCTGTCGGGTGGGTGAAGCTCTCTCTGTCGGCAGTGGATTCAGGCCGGGTAGAACTGCGCCGCCCATTCGCGCAGGGCCCGGAAGCCGTCGAATTCCTTACGGGTCAACGCGGGAGGATCGGAATAGCGCTGATGCGCCCAGATGTGGATGTCGGCTTCGAACTGCCCGATGACGAAGTCCGCCATCGTCTTTCCGTACCTGGTCATCTCCGGGCCGTCGTCGCCGGGTTTGCGTCCGATCCACACCGTGAAGCGGACGTCGGAGGTGGATTCGTCGACGGGTGTGACCGCGGGCATCGTGCGGTTGTCGATCATTCCCCAACTCTTGGTGATCGAGCAGCCCAAGCCGGCATTGATCGATTCCACCCCGCTGGCGATCTGGCCCTCGGCCACGTTCTCGTCGAACGAGACGGTGAAGTCGACGTAGGAGACGGGTCCGGAGAAGTCGTGGCGGGTGAATTCGGGGACGAAGGGTGTCTTGTGGACGAACTTGAAATGGGCGAAATCGACCCCGTTCTCCAGGGTGTACTGCGGATGTAGTTCCAGCCCTTGTCGGTACAACGTCGCCGCGGGCACCGGTGGGTAGTAGTCGGCGGCGGTCCTGCCGTCCCCGAACGCCTCGAACATGTCCGGGACCTCGAAGTAGGGCTCGCGCCCTTCGGTGTCGTACCAGATCCATACTGCTTCGTTCCGCTCGACGACGGGATAGCTGCGGATCCGGCGACCTTTGTTCGGGCGGTTTTCGTAGGGAATGCAGACGTTGCGGCCCGCCCGGTCCCATTCCCACCCGTGGAACGGGCACACGAGATTCTCGCCCTCGACGTGGCCTCCGTAGCCGAGGTGGGCGCCGAGATGCTCGCAGTAGGCGTCGAAGACCGCGATATGCCCGGAAGCCGATCGCCACGCCACCATGTCGCGGCCGAAGTACTTCATCCTGTGAACGGCGCCGGTTCCGATCTCGGCGCTCCAGGCCACTTGGAACCAGCCTGTCGGCTCCATACACAAGGGTGGCTTCGCCAACTCGGTCCTCCAGCACTCGAAACGAAACGGTGGACGGGACATCGGAAGAGCTGTGATCTCTGCCACGAGACGTGAGCGATCGTAGAACCGTCTTCGAAAATATGCAAGAGGGTTCTGTGAAAGTGGTCCCGCTGGTCAGCGCTGTAGACTCGCCGTTCGTGGTGGAGGCGGCGGTGAGCGGGCGACGTGCGAACAAGCGCGGCATAGAGACGCGGGACAGCATGATCAAGGCAGCCATCGCTTCCTTGGCCACAGGCGATCCCGCGGCCGTGTCCGGCAACCGGATCGCCCGGGACATCGGCGCGACCTGGGGTGTGGTGAAGTATCAATTCGGGGATATCGACGGCTTGTGGGCCGCCGTTCTCCGCTACACCGCCGATAAGCGCGGCGATCTGCCGGCGGGAATCAAGCCGTACGGCACGCTGCACGAACGGGTGACCGCTCTGATCGAGGCCATGGCGGTGGGCTTGCGTACGCCGGAATCACTGGCGATCGAAACTCTCCGTGCTGCGCTACCGCGTGACCATGCGGAACTCGAGCGGGACTACCCGCGTACCGCAGCGGAACTGGCTTCATGGAAACCCAACTGGGACAAGGCTGTCGAGCGATCCTTCGCCGACCTCGGCCTCGATCCCGTCAAGCTGAGGCAGGTGGCGGCGCTCATTCCGGCAGCGATGCGCGGAATCACCTCGGAGCGGACCTTGGGTACCTACGGGAATCTCGACGATGCCCTTGCCGGGCTGATCGGCGGGATAGTCGCGTATCTCCAGGCGTGACGTGACCCACCGCAACCCACGACATCCGACCTTCCATCCCGAGGTGAATACATGACTCGCTCGACCGACCTGACCGCGACCGAGATCACGCAGAACATCGTTCGCGGGGCCGCCGAACTCGAGCGCACCGAACACGGCCTCCTCCCACATCGGCTGCCCGCCTGGGCCCGCCGTCAGTGCGACGACCCGCAGCTGCTCATGGCCGAATCCCAGCCGTCCGGTGTGCGGCTGGTCTTCCGTACCCGCGCGACCGTCGTCGAGCTGGACACACTTCCCACAAGGCGGACGTACATCGGAGCGCCGCCACGTCCGACCGGCGTCTACGACCTGATCGTCGACGGACGACTCGCCGGACAGGCCGGTGCGGAAGGCGGAAACGTCATCGTCCTCGATCTGGCGACCGGCAGCGTCGAACACCGCCCGGGGAACGTCGGTACCGTGCGTTTCGCCGACCTGCCCGCCGCGCCGAAGACGGTCGAGATCTGGTTGCCGCACAACGAAACCACCGAGCTGGTCGCGCTGCGCACCGACGCACCCGTCGAGCCGGTGGAGGACGCGGGTCGCCCGGTGTGGCTGCATCACGGCAGCTCGATCAGCCACGGGTCCAACGCCGCTACTCCCTCCGGAATCTGGCCTGCCCTCGCCGCTGCGCGCGGGGGAGTGGAGCTGATCAACGTCGGGCTCGCCGGCAGCGCCCTGCTCGACCCGTTCACCGCGCGCACGATGCGTGATACCCCGGCGGACCTGATCAGCGTCAAGATCGGCATCAACGTCGTCAACTCCGACGTGATGCGACGCCGCGCGTTCGGCCCGGCCGTGCACGGCTTCCTCGACACCATCCGGGACGGGCACCCGACCGCACCGCTGCTCGTCGTCTCGCCGATCCACTGCCCGATCCACGAGGACACTCCCGGGCCCGGAGCATTCGACACCGCGGCCCTCGCCGCCGGGACGCTCGCGTTCGTCGCGACAGGGGATCCGGCCGAGCGTGCAGCCGGGAAGCTGACGCTCACGACGATCCGCGAGGATCTGGCGCGCATCGTCGCGCAGCGTGCAGAGGACGACCCGAACCTCTACTACCTGGACGGGACCGATCTCTACGGGGAAGCCGATCATGCGGTGCTGCCGCTGCCGGATCGGCTGCACCCCGACGCCGAAACGCACCGGCTCATCGCGGAACGGTTCGCCGAGCGTGCCTTCGCGGGCGGCGGGGTATTCGCGTAACGGGGCTTCTCCGGGTTGCGTTGACCGCGTCAGTCCGCGACGAGCCGCGCCGCACCGTAGAGGCCGGTACCGCGCTCACGTTGCCGGCCGATGACGTAGCGGCCCGGTGCGATGCCCGTGGCGCCGTGCTCGGGGTGGACGAGGTAGGCGACACCGGTCACCTCGACGATCCCGAGCGCGAGACCCCGCGGATCGGTAACCGGCGCGGTCCACGTGCACGCGTCCTCGTCGGCGACAAGCGAATGCGGATTGCCCCCGGCGGCGCTGCGCAGCAACTCGATCCCGGACGCGGGAACCGGAACGGTACGGGTCCACGGATGGCGTGTCACCACGCCGGCGAGCATCGTGTGCGGGACGACGATGAGATCGCCCTGGGCCTGCGGTCCGTCGACGACCGGCACGGACACCTCGCGATCGAGGTGGTCGAACACGTCGATGCCGCTCCAGGTGGTGATGTCGGACAGGGTTCGAAGAGCATTCATGGGAATCACCTCGGGGAGTTCAGGTCCGGCGCACGAGCCGGGAATAGTCGGAGCCGCTGATGCCGTAGGTCCATCCGGCGGCGTCGAGGGCGGACGGAGCCCACGCGGGGACGGGCAGTCCGTAGCGTCGACGGGTGCCGTCGCGTTCGAGAGATCCGTTGACGGCGAGCAGGATCCGCCCCGGCGAGCCCCAGCCGCCGGGACTGTCGTACAACTCGAGCAGGCAGCCGGGATTACCGGGATCCTCGGTGCGGTCGACGAGCGTGAGCGCTGCCTCCTCGATGTAGGTGTCCCACCCGATGCGCTCGATCGCGCACCGCCGGATCTCGACGTTGCGTTCGCGTCCGATGCGCTCGGCGGTCGGATCGAGCACCACCCAGTCCGGGACGATGGTGCCGTGATGGACGAAAGACCGTGTTCCATCGGAATATTCGAGTGCTGCCCGGTTCGGGTGGTGGAGGCGTCGTTCACCCTCGGCGCCGCCCGGCGACGGCTCGGTGTGCAGTTCGCGGGGGCGTTCGGCCATCACGCACACCCGCTCGAACGCCCACCACCATCCGGTGGCGCCGACCAGTGCGGCCTGTGCGTCGAGAAGCTCTCTGTCGAGTGCTCCGAAACCGACGAGACCGCATCGCCGGATCGTGTCGTAGTATCCGACCCGGTGCGCTTCCTGCTGCCCGTACCAGCTCACGGTGCCGACAGGTCGGGGAAGTGTTCGCCGGATCGCGGGGGCCACCGCGTCGAAAAGGGTGGTACGCAACGAGTTCCAGACCATCCTCCGGATGAGCTGCTCCGGATTCGGAGACGTCCCGAACCGCGACGACGGATAGCGCCGCCGGATCCGCTCGTCCATCCGACTGCGCGTGGCCGACAACAGCGACGCGATCCGCACGGACGGATGGGTGTCGTCGAGCGCCGAGAACGGTCCCGGGATCGATTGATGCGCAATGAATGTCGATGCAGCTGCGGGTGACGGCACCCACACGAATTCGGGTGGATCGAAACCGGAACGCCGATAGAGTTCCGCAACTGCGTTTTCCGCGACAGAACGATCGGCGGGTCGAGTGCTCAGTCCGTGCGCGAGCCACTGATCGCGCAGTTCTCGGACGGCGGCGATCATGCGATGGGGGCGGAGGCCGCCTTTCCTGTTGTCATGGTTGTCGAGGATGGCACGAAATCACCGGTGGCGCAAGAATCATGCGGGGATCGGCGCGACGGTGGTGATCTCGCCGCCGAGGATCCGCTGCCGATTCTCGGCGAGTCGACGCTCGCCCAGGCGCTGCAACCAGCGCTTCCCGGCCGGTACGCGACCGATCACATGGTGCTTGGCCACATTCACCGCGATTCGGGCAGCCGGGTACCACGGCGGACGAATCGGCACGTTCAGCGCCCGGACCGCGGCGGGACCGAGCAGGGTGGTCGCGAGGGAGAGCCCACGCTCGTACTCGTAGCGTCGGCGCAGCTGGCCGAACCCGCTTTCGCTGGAGGTGAGAGGCAGATCGACCAGCGACTTCGCGAGCAGGAGGCTGTGCTCGTCCGCGGCCGGTGACGCCGAGCCGATGTGATACATCATCCGCAGTCCCTTGCGCAGGTCGAACTGCAGCCAGTGCTCGTCGACACCCATCAGCCAGCCGACGTAATACCACAGGTGCAGGACGGCCTCGGCCTCCCGGCGGGTATAGCGCACACCGAGTACGCGCGTGTGGAGCAGGAACGTGATGGAGAACAGGCCCAGGGTGCCGGCCTGGTCGAACTGATTGATGGGGAGACCGCGTTCGGCCGTGTCCCAATCCGTTTCGTGTTCGTGGTGGTAGTTCACGAAGGCGTGCATGAGCCGGACGTGGACGGACAGGATGAACCCGTCGCCGAAGCGCTCGAGCCCGCCCTCCTCGGTGCAGCCGTACCACCACGCACCGGTCTCGGCGATGCGCCGAAGGGTCCGGTCGCCGGTGAGCTTGCCCGAGCCGGTGAGGATCGGCAGCGGTCCGGAATTGTTGTACCCGCCCAGCAGGGAACCGTAGGCGAGGACGTCTGCGGCGTCGGTGCCGACACGGCGCAGGGTCCGGGCGCCGAGGGCGATCTTGTCGCGGTCGACCCAGTCCGGTGTGTCCTCGAGGAGTGCGAAGTAGTCGCGCAGGGGCTGCGGGGCGTCGGGCACGGAGTCGATGCCGTGGTGGAGCGCCTGCCGGAACTGGGCCATCGTGACGGTGCGGTCCTCCCGCATCGCGCGGACCAGTGCCGCGCTCGGTTCGTCCCGCTCGAGCAGTGCCCGTCGGAGTCGGTCGGCCTCCTCGGGGTCGGCATCGGGATTCGGCCACGCGAACGGGCGCAGGGGCGCGGTGACGCGCGCGGTGCGCTCACGGTCGCGCATGTAGCGGGTCGGTGCGTATGCCGGGATCGTCACGACACCACCTTCCGACTGACAACTCCCATTGTCAATACTGATCGATCCAGAAGATGCGGTCCTCGACTGTGGGGTGTCCGTCGAACGGGCGATATGCAGCGTGTGGCGACGCTGGAAACATCGGGCCGAAATCTCACCTGCGAATGTACGGAGGCCACGTGTCAGGGAAATCGATCCGACCGAACTTCAGGGCGCGCAGCGTGATTGCTGTTGCCGGAACTGCGGTTGCCGTGGTCGTCGCGGGACCGGCGGTCGCGTCCGCGGCGCCGCTCACGGGAAGCGCCGGCAGCAGCGAGCTCGGCGACGGCATCATCGACTTCGGCAGCAGTGTCGTGAACTTCGGCAGCAGTGTCATCGACTTCGGCAGCAGCATCCTGGGCAGTAGCCCGGGTGGGGGTGGCATCGTGCCGCAGACGCAGCAGTGCAACGAGTCGACCCGGTCGGGCGGTGCGGGAGTCACCGAGACGATCCACCAGATCGGCCGAACCGGTCCGACCGCATTCGTTCTCGAGCACGAGACCTTGAACATCCCGGACCTGATCGAGGTGTTCTACGAGGGTGCACGGGTCCACAGCACCGGCTTCATCGGCGACAACCTCAACGAGGGGACCGGCTCCGCGCTCGTCACTATCCCCGCCGGCGCTGCGACGTCGGTGGTGGTGCGTGTAACCGGTCCCGCCGATACCGCCTGGGACTACACCGTCCACTGCCCGGGCTCCTGATCGACGCTCCCGTAAGGCCTGCGACTCGGTGAACGACTTCCTGCATCTGCCCTGCAACATCTTGTGATGCGCATTTCGGCCGTCCTAAGATTGTCCTTGCCGCCGCTGGGTGTAATGGGTAATACATCAACTGGTGTGAACGGAATTCGTATTCGGGTGTCGCGCATCCGTTCACACCAGCGTGCCGATCTCGATGCCCCGGATCGGTGGCCATTTTTCCGGAATACACGTCTACGTCGGTTGAACTGCGCAGCAGGGGGCAGTCCGGTTCCGGCGGTCGATCGCGGCCGTGTCCCAGCAGCATTCGCGTGACTTTCGACCGACGACGGTGCATTCCGTGACTCCTCGAGGGAGCACTCGGCCATGTCCCCAATCGTCCCCACCCCGACAGCTCGCCTTTCGATGCGAATTGCTGTGGTCGCATGCGCCGCCTTCGGCGCTTTCGGCCTCCTCGGAGCCACCGTCGCGCAGGCGATTCCCACACCGACTCTGCCACCGACCGGCGGTAACGCCGAGTGGCAGTCTCTCGCGCAGAATTGCTACACGGGCGCGATGAGATCATGTGACTCTCTTGCCGATCAGACCAAGTTCTCGAACGCGCCCGAAGCGCTCGCATACAACGACTACGGATTCTCCTGCGGGGGACGGGTCTACTACGACCCGAACGGTGTGTACATGAGTTGCTACGAGCAGTTCGGATGACGGCTCGGCGGGTTGCCGGCAGGGGTGTTCACCGTGCCGTCGGAATGCCGTGCGAACCGCCCGGTTTCGCGATCGTGTACGACGTCCACGCGATCCCACGGCCATCCACCGAACTCGGTGCGGCGATAGTCGTCGTACGCCTGCTGGAGTTCGGCGGTCGTGTTCATCACGAACGGACCGTGCTGGGCGACGGGTTCGCCGATCGGAACCCCCTGCAGCAGGAGGATCTTCGCGGGTTCGTCGCCGGTCTCCACCACGGTCGCCCGGAGGGCGGACTGGGCGAAGCCGTCACCCGCGGTCACGTCGAAGCCTTCGACGACCGCACGTGAGGCGTCGCCGTAGACGTAGAGCACCCGGCGGGTGTCGGCGGTCGCGGGCGCCGGAAGTTCCACCCGCGCGTGCGGTTCCAGGTCGATCAGCCACACCGCGATGTCCGACCGCGGATCCGATGC